>NZ_MAIS01000139.1:0-9043 GCF_001680695.1 Paenibacillus sp. KS1
TTCTACTGGCGTTACCGGTGCTACTGGCGCTACGGGGGCTACTGGTGTAACTGGTGTTACTGGAGCCACGGGCGCTACTGGGGCTACCGGCGACACTGGAGCTACGGGGGCTACAGGGGCTACGGGAACTGGTGCGACTGGGGCTACCGGAGCTACAGGAACAAGTACCACTGCAACTTCTGCATTCGCTGCGAATACAACTGGTGCAACAATCGCCGTTATCCTTGGAGGAACACTCGTACCACTTCCAAGTGCTCAAAATATTGGCCCAGGTATCACTATCAACGGAACAAACGACACATTCACTGTCTCCACTGCCGGTAGATATTATATAACCTACCAAGTCAATTTAACTGCCGGTCTACTTCTCGGCTCGCGTCTAATTATTAACGGCGCTGCGAATGTCGCCTCAACCATAACGCCAGTGCTTACGCTATCCAGCTTTAACAGTGATGTCATCGTAACTTTGGCTGCAAATTCAACGATTTCCCTTCAATTGTTTGGACTCCTTGGGACAGCTACATTAATCAACAATGGTGCCGGAGCAGCGGTAACAATCATCCGACTCAGCTAAAACTATATACTAATGATCCACATCTCTAGCCGTGTGAATAGCTTCTATTCGCACGGCTATCGTTTTCATTTGTAAGGTCAATTTCAGCGCAACGGAAATATATATTTACTAGTAAGCACCCACAACCTTGTTCGAATGGAGGGATCAACTTGCCAAGCATAAGCCTGTGCATGATTGTCAAAAACGAGGAAGATACGTTGGCACGTTGTCTGTCTTCAGTCGCTGATTTTGTAGATGAAATAATCATCGTAGATACAGGCTCCACCGATCGAACCAAAGAAATCGCTCGTCCATTCACAAGCGATATTTATGAATTCGTATGGATAGATGATTTTGCAGCGGCACGCAATTATGCATTCAGTCAAGCTACAATGGAGTATATCCTCTGGCTCGACGCTGACGATTTTTTACGTGAAAGAGACAGAAGTAAATTAGCTGAGTTGAAAGACACTCTCGATCCCAGCGTGGACTCCGTCACCATGGAATACCATCTTGCACACGATGAATATGGCAATGTTACAGTGAAGAATCGACGTAATCGGCTCGTCAAGCGATGCAACTCATTTCGCTGGATCGGCAGGGTTCACGAGTATCTAGAGGTGTGGGGACATATTATCAACAGCGATGTTGCCGTAACCCATGCCAGCATGCATCATGACAGGAATCGGAATATCGCCATTTATGAAAATGCCCTGCAGGCTGGCGAAGCTTTTTTACCGAGGGATTTGTACAATTACGCAAATGAACTGCAAGATCATGCACGTTATGAGGAAGCCATTCAATATTACGAACAATTTCTTGAAACTGGCCAAGGGTGGATCGAGGATAATTTGTCTGCTTGCGGAAAGATGGCTGACTGCCATCATGTACTTGGAAACGAGCAGCTCGAGTTAGAGAGTGCGATTCGCTCCCTTCAATATGCAGCTCCACGAGCAGAAATTTGCTGTCGCTTCGGATTTTACTTTATGCAGAAGAGTGAATGGCAGAGCTCCATCTTTTGGTACAAAACAGCCACTGCCCTCAATCCATCTGACGATGTTCTCGGTTTATCGAATACAGCATGCTCTACATGGCTCCCCCACTTGCAATTATGTGTGTGCTATGATCGCATCGGAGAACATCAATTGGCCTCAGCGCATAACGAATTAGCCGCTCAATATCGCCCAGAAGACGAACGAGTGCTGCACAATCGAGTGTATTTCGAGTCCATCTTCTCCCCATCAGACACCCCTATTACAAGTGATGCATCTCATTAATTTTTATGTTCAAGCTCTCCTTCTGCTTGCTGCTGCAAAAATTCAGATACATATCTTCAATACGTGATTTCATGCAGCAGCAAGTACGAGGTTTAATCTTAATTATGTAAGATACTTCTCTAACTACCGATGGATAGTTTGAACTTTTGACGCGAGCCCCCTTCTGAGCCATTCGGAACCGTCTCATCCTGAGGCATAAATCCAAATTTCTGGTACAGTCTTCTTGCTGGCTGTCCATCTGGAATATCTTCACCGAACGTAGTAACGAATACTTCCGCAGGAGGCTTTACCAAGCTTAAAATATGTTCAAGTATTGCCGAACCCACTCCTTGTTGTCTGGCATGGGATGACACCGATAGCCAATGGATTTTATAAATCGGGGCATTCGATGAGGAGAAGAGCACCCCGCCTAGCAGCGGTGCACCAGGATCTCCGTCTTTCTCTCTTATGCAAAACGCCCTTCCCATCTCGATACTCTTCTCAACAGCTTCCACAAAATGAGCGTCGTCCACCATTGGACCGAATAAATATTCCACCTCTGCAGCCAATTGCAGCCACTGTTCAAGGTCTTCACGTGCAGCTCTTGTGACTTTCATAATGTGTACCTCCTAATCTGCTGTACTCCAGTTGTTTTGCATCACTTCGATTATTTAGAATTGCGTAGCATGCTAATCAGTTTTTTTATCACGTATACAAGAAGAATGATTAGAATGCTAGAAAAGTATACAAAATACGCGAGTATTAGTAACCTAATAAAGGTATGCCTTCGTTATCATCTGTACTAAGAATAAGATATTCAATTGGGACAAACTCCTTTTTCCCTTTATCTAAAATGTATTCATAGTTTGAGCAAGGAAATTTATTGATACTTATCACTTTCTTTCCATAATAACCTGATACTGATGGTATTAGCTTGGATGAAGTCGTTGCGCCCCATAAACTATCCACCCCCCCTATAATCGAAAAAGGCTGCAAAATGTTCGCTCTTACTACGATCTCTTCTACATCCTCATGGCAAGTGTCTCTATACAATTTATGAAGTGCGGTTTCTATTTTACCCAACGTGTCATAGTGTTGTAGGATCTTCACGAAAAGAGGTAGAGTAAGAAGGACAAAAATAACGATGTACGCGATAACTACTTTGTTTCGAATCCACCTGTTCAAGAAATTTCCCCCTCCGTAAGAAACAAAAGTGTCCTGCTATTGTAGTTCAGACAGAAAAAACGTAAAACTCAAGCTTAAGCTTCTTTTTTACCTATACGCTTCCTTCGAATATACGAATGTAGGATATACACCGTTAATACGGTGAAGTAAAAAAGATAAACAATGAAATATAAGAACATTACCTCAAAACTAATCCCTGCTTTATCATTTGAATCCAAAAATAATAGATCTACTGGAATAAATCTTTCTGTTTCTCTATCGAGCACAAAGTTTTTTCTCGAACACGGAAAATCACTGATGCTGATTACTTCATTTCCATGATGCCCTGTCAATTCCGGGATTTTCACGGAAGACATCACTGCATGCCAATTATGTCCAGTATTCCAGAACCCGAATTCGTGGATCAATTTTGTTTCAACTTCGATGTTATCGACATCCCCACCGCAATAATCAATGAATAGTTGATGCAATGCCTTTTCAATCATTTTACTTGCTGCGTAATCTTGGTAGAGCCATTTCAATACAGGTAAACTAATGACAATAAATAAAACTAGAAATTTTATTGCTCGCCTTCTCGTCAATGTAATATCCTCCACCAAAACAGATTAAAATTGTACACCTGTGTGCCTCATCCGATAACTATTTCGCGGTATTCCCTTTTGACTCTTACTGTACAATTCCTTTTTTTCAAAAGCAGAGAACTCCCTCCTATCATTTACGATCAATTCCGGCGAAAACAGATATCCTTGATGGGATATGCTTTCGCCGGAAAATGTACCGCTATATTATAGTAGTTGAACCCGATTCGGGAAAAATTGATCCGTTATCGTATATGTCCACGTTGCAGAGGGAATCTTTAATTCCTCTTCATTGAAATGAAGCTCGCTGCTGCCCGAATCAATGTTGGAAAAATGATCGAGCACTCTCTGCACCATAACCCCATCAATCTGCTCAAATCTGCAATCACGAGTCGGTTGTACTCATCCAACGGATTGTTATTGCCGAGGCTCTCCAAATGAATGCCTTCCTTCACATAAGCGACATACGCCAAATGGTCAGCCCAGCATTGATCCATGATTGCCAGAAGCACTTGTCTCTCAACTGCATGGACAGTTGACGTTCCGAATTGTTCACACAGCTTCCTGTAACGCTCTGGTGCATAATCAGCAATAATGTTAGGCCGTTGTCTCCCATACAGGATTTCATTGCGTCGATTGAAAAAGATCATTCGCTGCTGCTCCAATAAATCTGCGTATTTGTTCAACGTCTTCTTCATATCCAGATGCTGTCCATCCACAACTCGCTGTACATGCTCAATCAACTGCAAGATTCGGGAATCATTCAAGGGCTCGTCCTGCCTGCGAGCAAGGAGATCATGCGGCAGTACCTCAGCAAGGCCATAGCGAATGAATAGATCATCCTCCAAGCTAATCATGTAACGTGAAGTTCCTGGATCCCCCTGACGTCCCGCTCTCCCTCTTAGTTGATTATCAATTCTCGCATTCTCATGTACATTCGTTCCAATTACATAAAGGCCGCCCAGACTTACTATCTTCTTATAGTCTTCCGAGCTTCCGCTGCCAAGGACAATATCTATTCCCCTGCCTGCCATATTCGTAGACACCGTAACAGCCCCTAGCATTCCTGCCTTGGAGATAAGCGCAGCCTCTTCCCAATCGTTGTATGCATTGAGAACCTGACAGGCTACTCCGTCCTTCTGCAGTGCTTCTGCATATTGATTCGACTCCTCAACGCTGGACGTTCCGATCAATATGGGTCTCCCTGTTCGATGGACAGACTTCACAACGTCCACAATGGCTTGCTGCTTCGCAGCTCGATGCGTAAATACCATATGCGGCTCATCTACTCTTCGACTGGTCTTGTTAGGCGGAATGGAGATCACTTGTAACCCGTACATGTCCATGAACTCCTGAGCTGCCAACTGTGCGGTAGCTGTCATACCGCATTTCTTTGGATATAAATGAAGCAGATGCTGTAGCGTAATGGTGCCTAGAATCTGGCCATTCGCTCGTATGTCCAATCCTTCCTTCGCTTCTACCGCTGCCTGCAGCCCATCCGGCCAATGCCTGTGCTGTGCGATTCGACCCGTTAATTCATCAATGAGCTGGACTCGACCATCTCTCACCATATAATGTACATTTCTCTTCAAGAGCGCCTCAGCATGCAGCGCGCATTGCAGCATAGTCAGTACGTTAATATTGTGATCCTCGTATAAATTGCCGCAACCAAGCGTGGCTTCCACTTTATCGATGCCAGAGTCTGTAGCGTATACATTGCGCAATTCCTTGTCTGTCTCATAATCCACTCCAGAAACGAGCTGCTTAACAATGCCTGCATAAGCCAACGCCTCCTGCTTCGAAACTCCCCTCTCACCCGCAATGACTAATGGAACTCTCGCCTCATCAAGCAAAATCGAGTCAGCTTCATCAACTAGTGCAGCATGAAATGGGCGCTGAACGAGTTGTTCTGTCTCCCTAGCCAGCGAATCCTTCAAGTAATCATAACCTGCCTGTTTTGCTGTAAAAACGTTATGTCTGCAGCGTAGGCTCGCTGTCTATCTTTAGCACTGCATCTCTCCGTAATACAGCCAACTGTTACGCCTAAATATTCATAAATAGGTCTCGTCCATTCTGCATCTCTGTTGGCCAAATAATCATTGAATGTAAGAACATGTACCCCGCGTCCTGACAAAGCTTGCAAAAAGGCAGGGAGAACGGCGGCTAACGTTTTACCCTCACCAGTCTGCATTTCAATGATGCAGCCTTCATGTAAAGCCATGCCCGCGAGCCATTGCACCTCATATAATCGGAATCCCTTCACTCTCCACACGGCCTCATCAACCAGCGCTGCTACCTCTATGACATCACGATCCGATGCGGCTCCTTCTTGAGTCCTTCTTTTCATCGTTTTCGCACGCTGTTTGATTTCCGAATCACTCCATGCTTGTGCATGAAGCTTCCTCATCTCTATCACTTGCTCCAAGTAAGGTATCAACTTTCGATTGCGATATTTCTCGCTCCATCTCTCAAGCCATTTACTTGTCATTCTCGTACAGTCCTCCTTACATTGAGCGTTTCTATCCGCACAAAAGGAGGTGTGTGTCAGGATCCTTCCAAAGGTGGTAACGAACAAGAATCAACTGATTTCGAATACGAACAAATTCATATCCCTGTACAAGATGATTAGAGAGTGGCCGGTCATCGCCTTGTCGCTCTACAGTGACATGTACCTTGCCTAGATATAGGAAGTTCTCCATAAAGAGAAACACACAGTCCTGTACCCGTTCGAAGTCGAGATCACCTGCTAACAGGTGTTGAAACACGACATATATTCGAATGAGATAGTCGATTTCTTGAGCCTGATTAACTTGGTTCATCATCTAACCTCGACTTACATCCATATTTTACCTTGTAAAGAGTGTATCTATTTCTCTCTCCCCCGTCAAAGAGAAGTTGAGTTCTTGCGGGAACATGCTCTATTGGGATGCAATCTGTAGCAATCCGCGGAACCCCAGGTTTGACGAGCTTTTTGCCAATGGACTTCCGTTCTGAAAGGCTGAATTCCGTACGTTTCTGTTGATGCTTTACATCAATTTCACGTCAATGTTTTGAATACTTGAACTCATCGCTTGCCAGCGATGCGCTTTCCCGCCCTTGGGTATTATAAAAATTAAAAATTGACCCAAATGAGAACAGGTTTTCGGCAATAGCCAGTCCTACTGCAGAAATACACCCAATTACCCCTAAAGTCTCTACTTTTGAAGTATTATAGAATTTATCTCCATCTGTAATATACATATCGCCTGTGTAAGCACTCAGCCATTCGGCAGTTGTTTGGGGTCCTTGTTCAATTACTTCATCAGGTATAGCTTCAATTAGGTATAGGGTTTTTTCGCCGGGAGGAGGGGTTAATTTGAATAAAAAAAATATCTTTTTGGGGTTAGTGGTTCTAGTTATTGCTATTATTGGTTTTATTATTTCTCGGACACAAGTTGGAACATTCCAAGTGATCTTTAATATTTTTGCAATTCTAGTAATTATCCTGATTTCTCTTCTGTTTTTTAGAAAAAAATCTTAAAGCTGACGTGAATATAAGTAACGTATTTTTGACTCCACGTGCTTTACCAAGCGTTTCAAGAGGCGTACAACAAGCGAAAAAACCACCGAGACTAAGTTGGGCCCTTAATCGTGGCTTTTCGCTGAAAAGTAGAATATGCTCGCCGTGGTTGCCCACTGGCTCTTTTGTTAAAGGAGCTACGATCTTGCAGGATCGTAGTCTCTTTTTTATTGACATTTCATTCGTTTGACTTGAAGTTGACCAACCCTCAATAATCGCTTGTCCTATAAATGAAGACATATCACTTGCACGCCACCTTTTCTCCACAGGTACAGGATTTCCAATGTCCGTTTCATTCCTATATAGGGAAGCATACTCCTTACATATGACTTCCATTTCGGCCCATGGTAATATGAGGAATAGATTGAATTGCTTAAGAGGGGGACTTTCCATTGGAGACAAAGAAAAAAATCATGGTCATCTTCGGAACGAGACCGGAAGCGACGAAGATGTGCCCAGTCGTTCAACAGTTGAAGCAGCATTCCAATTGGTTCGATACCAAGGTTGTCGTTACGGGACAGCATCGAGAACAGCTCTATCAGGCACTCTCTCATTTCACGTTGTCACCGGATGTTGACTTAAGCTTAATGAAGGAAAATCAATCGCTAGCCTACTTCACCTCTGCTGCAATCGCAGGGCTGGATAATATCATTTCAGAAGATAGACCGGATATGATTCTTGTTCATGGCGACACGCAGACAGCGATGTGCGGCGGACTAGCGGCCTTCTTTCACAAAATCCCTGTCGGGCATGTAGAAGCAGGCTTGCGTTCCCACAACAAATACTCTCCGTGGCCAGAGGAAGTTAATCGCAGAATCGTAGATGTCGTAACCGATCTGCTGTTCGCGCCTACCTCAGTTGGGAAGGACAATTTACTTCGTGAAGGGTACGATGCTGGGCATATTTATATAACGGGGCAAACGGCTGTAGATGCTGCGCTGCAGACATACCAAGAGGATTATACGTTCCATGAAGCTTCATTAAATGAGCTGATTCACCACCGCGGGAGACTGATTACGGTTACTGCTCATCGCCGGGAGAACTATGGGGAACCGATGCAGCACATGTTCCAAGCGATTCGTCGTCTTGTAGACGAACATCCTGATACGGCTGTCATTTATCCTGTCCATATGAGCCCAGTCGTGCGGGATGCAGCACATACTCTACTGTTTGGTCATGAACGGATTCACTTGCTGAACACATTGGAGTATCCAGATATGATAAATTTGCTCGCCCGCTCTTATCTTATTATGAGTGATTCCGGTGGTCTGCAAGAGGAGACAACGGTATTCAACAAGCCGCTCGTGCTGATGCGAGATACAACGGAACGACCAGAAGCGCTTGAAGCTAACATGGTTGCACTAGCTGGAACGGAAGAGGACATGATCTTCAACATTGCCAACCGACTGCTTGCGGATAAGCAGGCGTACCAAGACATGACCAAGTCAAGCAATCCGTTTGGCGATGGACAAGCTTCCAAACGGATCGTGGACATCATTGCGCATCACTTCGGCTTTGCGTCGGAACTCCCAGCTCCATTCGAATGCTAGAGAACGAAGCATGATCTAACTGTTCCGAATTTATCGTGCCCCAAAGATAAGACATAGAATACCATCCAAGTTGTAGTCTTATAAAAAAGATTGATCATTAAAAACAAAGTACGCTTATTTAAAATAAAGATTGATCATTTATAATAAAGTTTGATTAAAATCCTGTTTTTACAGGATTTTTTTCTTTAACTATAGGGGCATTTAGTGCAAGAGCAGTGCTTAACTTATGTTCACAATGGCCGTTTTGTTGAATAAGAGAGGAAAATATAACTCCAAATTTATAGTATTATCGTTTCTAAGGAATATTCTATGTACTAATATATCTATGAAGTTTTGCAAGGAGGATATACTATGAGTCTAGT
>NZ_MAIS01000376.1:0-252 GCF_001680695.1 Paenibacillus sp. KS1
CTCACCGCTGAAAGGATCCGGAAGGAATCGTTCCTCCGTCAGCTCTGGACGATTCAAGTATCCACGGGTAACCCCTGCCCCGCCAATGTACAGCTCCCCGACGACACCGATTGGTACAGGTTGTTGATGGCGATCCAATACGTATAACTTCGTATTCGCTATTGGCCCTCCAATCGGCGGCACGCCCTCCTGCAAAGAGCTAACCTCTGTTGCTGTAGCTATGACTGTACACTCTGTAGGGCCGTAGTTGTT
>NZ_MAIS01000096.1:0-22337 GCF_001680695.1 Paenibacillus sp. KS1
TACTATGAATGTACGAGTACGTTGTACGGGGGTACGATTCGTTCGTTCAACGTGCGGGTTCTACGTTTGCTTACCAGCAGGCTTGACTATCGGATCAACCTTCTGCCTTCGCAATTTCTGCATCGAGATCGCGGCTCGTCAGGTCAGCGTTCATGAACGCTTCGGTCTCAGGGAAATGCATATGCACCTCTGACGGCTTGCCTATCTGCACGATGCCTGATTTAAGCTGCAAGTCCAGCACATGCCCGCCGCCTGTGCGCGCATCATCAACGAAGTGATGGTGATAGCCCGCTACAGCTATTCCTTGAGCAAATGCCGGCATGCGGAACGCTGCTACAGTTCCCTTTTTCTTCTCCAATGTGAATGTTGGCTGAGATTCGATTGCCTCCAAGAACGGGCGGAATGGCGGCTTCTGCTTCGCAACGGTACGTGTTACTACACATTCGAACTCCCCGTCAATACGAATCGCATAGAACAGGTTCAGGCTCGGGAGCAGGCTGTCTATCAGCTGCTCTAGCTGGCTGCGGCTCATTGGCTGGTTCACACGGAATGTCTTGACTGGCTGGAAGAACGTTACGGAAGCAAATGGAGTTCCGTCTTCCGGCTTCACGGGCGTTACACTGCTGTCGGAGCGCAGGCGATAATAGTCTCCATCGAAGGCGATTAATTCCCCATCCAATTCATTGAATGTGCCTATACCGAAGTCGCCATGCTGCTTCAGCTCAGCCATTGTCATGCTTCCCTCGAATACACCGTCGAGCAGGGCGCTCATGGTAGATGTCTGGAAAATGGCGCTCGGCTTCTCTGAGCGGTGTTCCGCTTCTCGTTCCGTTGTTGTATATGAGTCCGATGGACGTAATGTTTCGTTGACTGGATGTTCCAATACGGCATTCATCTTATCTGTTCCTCCTTGTTGCAAGCTGTACTTTTCTTACGCTGCCAGATGCATTCTTAGTGGAATTGGTCTGGGAGCAGCGTATCTCCAAGCGCGATATTATCACTGTAATCGACCGGAATGTCGATAACGACAGGTCCTTCTGCTTCAAGCGCCTTCTTCAGTGTCGGCACCAGTTCGGCAGGATCCGTGACACGGTAGCCAGTAGCTCCGTAGCTCTCTGCATACTGCACCATGTCCGGCTGGCCGAATTCGACACCTGCAGTCCGGCCATATTTCATTTGCTGCTGGAACGCAACCATATCGTACGTGCCGTCATTCCAGACGAGATGGACAATTGGCAGCTTCAAGCGTACGGCTGTTTCAAGCTCCATCGCAGAGAACAAGAAGCCCCCATCCCCTGATACGGATACCACCTTCTCATTCGGACGAACCAAGGCAGCAGCAATGGCCCAAGGCAAGGCGACGCCAAGTGTCTGCATGCCATTGCTGAACAGCAGGCGGCGCGGCTCATAAGAGCGGAAGTAACGCGCCATCCATATATAATGAGAGCCCACGTCACACGTTACCGTAACGTTGTCATCGATGACGCTGCGCAGACCATGAATAATTTGCAAGGGATGAACCGTTCCCGGCTTCACCTTCTGCGGCGGCTCGCACGCCTCTACCAGCTTCGCAAGCAAGGAATCGCACAGCACCTTCGCTTCTGGCGTCCGCTGCAAGCCGGCCAAGTGCTTCGTCAATTCCTGCACGGTACGATCGATGCTTCCGAGCAGCTCCATCTCAGGCTGGTAATCATGATCAATGTCGGCTTGGACATCATCGAGATGAATAATGTGGCGCTTGCCATCATGATTCCAGAACTTCGGATCGTATGCCACGGGCTCGTACCCGATGGTCAGCACAACATCCGATTGTTCAATCAGCTCATCCCCCGGCTGATTGCGGAACAATCCGATACGGCCGAAGAAGTGAGCCTCCAACTCGCGAGAGATAGCACCTGCTGCTTGGAAGGTCTCTACAACCGGAATGTTGGTATGTGCGACCAACTGCCGAATCGCATAGACTGCTTCCGGCGAGCTTGCCCGCATCCCAAGGAGAATGACCGGGATGCGCGCACTGCGCAATGCTTCAGCCGCCTCGGCTATTCCTTCGGAAGGAGCCGCTCCAAGCCGTGGCGAAGGCAGCGGGCCAATCGCCGATACCTCTACCGGGCTAGTAATTACATCCTGCGGCAGGCTGACGAAGGTTGCGCCCTGACGCGGCGAGGTCGCTGCACGGAAGGCGTTCGTCAGGACCTCCGGCAGGTTGTCTGGATGCTGCACTTCTGCGCTGTACTTCGTTACCGGCTGGAACAGTGCTGCATTATCCATGGATTGGTGTGTCCGCTTCAAGCGATCTGCGCGTGATACAGCGCCACCTAAAGCAACCACCGGATCACCTTCCGCCGTTGCAGTAACAAGACCTGTTGCCAAGTTGGAGGCCCCTGGTCCAGATGTCACCAGGCACACCCCAGGTTTGCCTGTTAATCGCCCTACCGCGGCAGCCATGAACGCTGCGTTCTGTTCATGCCGACACACAATTAAAGAGGGGCCACGATCAACAAGTGCGTCAAAAACGCTGTCAACCTTAGCCCCTGGAATTCCAAATATATGAGTGACGCCTTGACGATTCAGGCAGTCTACGACAATGTCTGCTCCACGCATAGTGAATGATTGTGAATGGGTAACGGAATCAACTCGATGGTTTTCAACGCGTTCGCTTGCTTGATGGTTCGTGCGAGTCTTCGTATTGTTCATGACGGTCATTCCTTTCCTCATGGCGATAATTGGCATAATACTAGTACAGTATAAAACACATGTTGTGAAAACACATGAAAATAATCAGTCTGTATTATATATAATACTCCTTTTTTAGATTTTGTCTATTCGCATTTTTCAATCGGCCATGGTACATTCGAGAATAGAAGCCTGGCTAATGATCCTAGACTACCTTATACTACCGAACGAAAGGATAGATTTTCGATGAATGATAAATGGAACAAGCTCCATTCCGCCATGGAGCAAAGCGGCATTGACGTGATGCTGATTACCGATCCGAAGCATGTCTATTATTTGACTGGCTTTGCTTGTGATCCACATGAGCGCTTCCTTGGAATCGTAGTCCCTCAACAGGGCGAACCAACACTGATTGTACCTGTACTGGACGGGGACAAAGCAGCCGCTGTATCTGTGGTGCAACAGATTGCTACCCATACAGATACAGACAACCCTTATGACATCCTGAAGCAGCATCTGCCACAGCAGGCAGCTCGCTTCGCGATCGAGAAGGGACATATGTCCGTACAGCGCTATGAAGCATTAACGAGTGCCACAGCAGCGAAAAGCTTCGTAGATGCGGGCCCAATCCTGCAGGCGATGCGTGTCATCAAGTCGGAAGAAGAAGTCGTTCGTATGAAAGAAGCAGTTCGACTTGTCGAAGCTGTTCTGCTGGAAGGCGTAAGCCGAGTTAAAGTGGGCATGAGTGAAATCGAAATGGTGGCAGAGCTTGAATATTTGATGAAGAAGCTTGGTTCAGACGGCCCATCCTTCAGCACGATGGTGCTGGCTGGAGAGAATGCAGCACTCCCCCACGGAGTACCAGGTTCCCGCAAAATCAAGGAAGGCGAGCTTCTCTTGTTCGATATGGGCGTATACGCGAACGGGTATGCCTCTGACATTACGCGCACATTCGCCGTAGGTGAAGTGAATGATACTTGCAAGGAAATTTACAATACGGTGCTCGCCGCGAACATGGCAGCCATTGAAGCTGTGAAGCCAGGTGTTACGTTCGGCAGCCTTGATCGCACGGCACGCAAGGTCATTGCGGACAAAGGCTACGGCGATTATTTCACCCATCGTCTCGGCCATGGCCTCGGCATCGATGTCCATGAGTACCCATCTGTACATGAGCGCAACGAGGATGTGCTTGAACCTGGCATGCTGTTCACGATTGAACCGGGCATCTACGTGCCGAAGGTGGCTGGCGTGCGCATCGAGGATGATGTCATCGTAACCGCAGACGGTGTTGAGGTATTGACTTCTTATCCGAAGGAACTAACGATCATCGGCGGGTAACGCATTTCTGTTCTAACCGATTCCATACACAACTTGGAGAAGCATTGTATGTACCTTACAAACCTCCAAAAACAAACACCCACCCTCCTGCTCATCTCAAGCATGGAGGGTGGGTGTTCTTCTGCATATTCGATTAACCTCAACATTGTCCCAAATTTGAACAAAGACTACCATCAATTATCCATCAATCATCCATCACTCATGATTCATATTCTCGTTACCATCGACAGATTCCCGGTTCGGGACATCTTTTAGGCGGTAGCTGAGCATGACGAACACGTATTCATCCTTGGTCGTCTGCTCTCGCAATTGTTCATCATTAGCAATCGAGGACTCGTCTGGATTGAAAGGCGGCGGCGTGTAATTAGCTGAGGTTGCTTGCTGTACATAATACGCTTTCTCCGCCCATTCCATCGGCGTCATGGACGAATAGGCAATCTTTGCTTCCGCAAGCAAGTCCTCTCCGTACTGTCCTTTTCGCATTCCGTCCTCGATTACATCTATACCTTGATGGGTAATGCGCAGAAGCTCTTGTACAATCAGACTGGAATGCTCCTGTGATAATTCCTTCCCCAACGTATAGCTACGCTTCTCTTGATTTGCAAGATAATACTTCTCGATTAGATTCCCCTGCTGCTTCGTCTCAACGAGCTCCAGCAGCCCAGCCTCCTCCAGCTTTTTCACATGGTAATACAGTCTGGATGGCTTCTCATCCATTATCTCTGCCATCTGCTTCACCGTAATCGGCTCGTCTTGCGCAAACCGCAATATTTGCATCCGGCGTGGATCCAGCATGATCTTCAACAGCTCGACATCGTTAATTACTCGCTGCTCTTGCAAGCTGTCCCCTCCCTTAGTCTGAAGAAGACATCGCCAGGTCTCCTCCCGTCATTTTCGCTTCGTTCGTAGTCCGAAGTGCTTGGTTATATTTTAACAGAGGGAAAATGACAACGACAATAATAAGCAGCAATCCGGCAAGCGCGGTGGCCAGCAATACGCCGAACATAGAAGCGAATAACCCACCTATGCCTATGCCAAGAACCGTGCCAGCTTGCGACACAGAATCGAATACTCCCGATCCGCGGCCTCTCATTTCATCTGGCATAATGGTAATAAACAAACTGCTGAGCGGCACATTCGTGCAGGCCATTGATACACCAAGACCAATCGACCATACATATACGCTGAGAACCCCGCTCGCTTGGTACAGCGAGTGCAATGGAACAATGAGCAAGCAGAACAGGCCGATAACCCCTACTGCCCCGAGCAGCAGAACATTGGAAGCCATTCGCTTCATGAGATGAGGTGCAGCGAGCGCCCCTAATATGCTTCCCACGGCTACCATACTGGAGATGAAACCAAAGTGCTCGGCCGGGATGCGGAAGGTTTGCAGCAAAGCCGCATTCAAGTTTGTATTAATAACACCCATGACAAGCATGATCGGCACAAGCAGCAGAAGGAGTGCAAATAATCCATCGTGGCGGTAAATCGTGCGCAGCCCCGCCTTCAAGGATTTCCAGTACGGTTCCTTCTCAGCAGCTGACTGCTTGCGCACCCCGCGTTCATCTTGGATATCTTCATGGGTTCGATCAGGAGTAGGTATTGCTTTGGACATCGCATAAATAAACAAAGCAGACAGCATAAACGTAAGTCCATTAAAAAGGAATAGCCGGGTCAAAATGACCTAGTGGAATTAACAGCCCCGCAATCGATGGCCCCACCAGCCTCATAGCCATATAAGTAGCCTGCGAGAAGGAAACGGCCTGCGGGATATTCTCTTTCCCAATAAGACTGGGCACAATAGCGGAACGCGCAGGCTCAAAAAACACGGTGCCGATGTTTTGCAGCAATACTAAAGCATAAATTCCGTATAAATTGTGCTGGGATGCGATAAGAAGGACAACAATGATCGCACGGTAGATATCAGCGGCCATCATGATGTGGCTGCGCTGGAAGCGATCAGCGATCGGGCCTACGAATGTTCCAAGGAGCATGCTTGGCAGTACATTAGCGAGTACGACAAGACTAATAGCCAGCGGATCGCTTGATAAATGAGCGACAAGAAAGATAACAACGAGCCGTGTAATACCGTCACCAAGCTCAGAAATGATTTGGGCAAGCCATAGAAATCGGAATGCGCGATTGTTTATGAGCAGCTTCATAAGGAACCCTCCACTAAGGTTATTTTTATCGTTAAAATTTATTTTAGCGATAAAAATGTTTTTGTAAAGGGGTTATTTTCCTGTTCGAAAAATAAATATGAATTGCTATGCAAGCTCATCTGACAACAAAAAAGACGCTTGCGAGTCTTCGCAAGCGTCTTTCCTATGATCATACGTATTATTTTTGGATACCGAGCGAGAAGATCTCAGCACTACTCAAGGCAACACTTACTTCACGGTTATTCGTGGAAGCAATGTTCTCTTGAACTTCTTCCATGATATTGCTGCGGTAGAAGCCTTTCGCAGCTTCTGGAAGCGATACGTTCAGAGCAGCTTCTTCATGCTTGAAGTTGAACCAGCGGCCGACCATGTCGCCTGTCTCTTCTGCCATCTTCAAGGAGGAGAACGCTACGCCTTCGCCGTTCCATGCCAGGAATGCATGGTTCACTGGGAACTTGCCTTCCTGCACTTCTACTTGGCGTACAACCCAAGGCACTTGGAACGAATGTGCTTCCGCGTAAGCGCCAGAAGCAACTACGTCGCCAGCATGCGGGATGATTGCATATTCAGCCGTATGAACGCCGATGCACTGCGCTTCTGGTGTCGGGAAGTAGCCCCAGTCACCAAGCTCGCCGGAAGAGCGAAGCAGCGTAACTGCAATCGTGTTCTTGTTGTCTTGCGATACTTCGTATTCGAACAAGCCCTTGTTCGCAACCGTCAAGCCCAGCTTGCCGTCGCTTACGCTGACAAATGTGTGCTGATGCTGATCGTTGCTTGGGTTCTCCCATTCCTTCGCTGGAATGTTGTTGCGGCGTGCCGCTTCAAAGATCGATTCCGCCAAGTGTGTTTCGGACTCAAAGCCGCTTGGGAACAACGCTCTTACGCGGTGATCCTTGGACTTGTTGTCCATCGTTACATGAACATCGACGCGCTTCGCACCACGATCGAGCGTATAGCGAGTAATGATGCGGAATGTAACCAATTCAGTCGAGCGCTGTGCCTTGCGAAGGTTGAAGTCCACAATGTCGCGGCGCTCTTCTTCCAATTTATCGTCAGCGGATACCGGAATGCTCCAGTTATGCGCCACTTCGATTACCGCACGGTATGGCGTATTTTCTACAACCTTGCGCTCTGCCTTCAGCCCTGCCGTCGTAAGCGGCTTGGAGCCTGCAGGCATGCGGAACATGTACTCGTTCCCGATGTCGCCTGCATCTTCATATACGTTCAGGCCAGCATGCGTATGGCCAGTCGACTTGTCTGTTAATGTAAGCGAGCCATCTTCCGCAACGACTGCCTTCAAGCGATCATTTTCAAGTGTGAACTCGCCTGTCACAAGGCTAGCCTCTTGCTCCTTCGATGCACCTGTCACCCAAGCAAGCGTCTTATAACCGAATGCAGGGATGTCTTGTACTTGCAAGCGCACCTTCACTGCACGCGCCATATATGGCTGACGGAACTTATCCTTCGGCAAGTCATAGCCGAAGACTACGCCCGCATCTTCCCATTCGCAATCCAGCACGTTGCCGTCTGCGTCGACAACTGCGCCTGGTACGATTGGATCCTTCTTCATTTCCGCTGCCAGCTTCATCGGATGAGCTTCGCGGAAGTAGCGGCGAGACAATTCGATTGTCACTTCCACTACGCCGTCGCGATTGTATCCTGTCGAGTTGAATACGGTAAATGGCACAGCTTGCTTGCCGCTATATACGGATGTATCAATCTGCTTCAGCAGGCTGTCTACCGTTTCATTAATAATTGTCTCTGTTGTATGCTTCGACTTCTCGAAGCGTGTCACCATTTCACGGTGCACTTCGTCCACGCTGCAGCCGCAAATGCTATCATGCGGATGGTTCTGCATCAATGTCTTCCACGCATACACGAACAGGTGGTGTGGGTATGGCTTGCCTGCTTGGTGCGCAATTGCCGCAAGCGGCTCTGCTACCTTCTCAAGCAGCGTCTGGTTCTCTGCGTTCATTTGCTTCAAGTACACACGAGAGGACGCTGTATTAACGAGCGTATACCAGCCGTCTGTACGTTGGCTGCGCAATTCGCCGTGTACTGTCTGAAGGTTCTCTGGCAGCTCCTTGCGAAGCTCATCTACATAATCGTTGAAGTTGGAATGAACGAAGTCCACATCCGGGAACAGCTTCTTCGCCACTTCAATTGCTTTGGACAGATCCGTTTGAATCGGCTGGTGGTCACACCCGTTCATGAACAACAAGTGGCGTGTAGATGCGAATTTCTCCGCATTCGGAATTTGCTTGTCCCAATAAGCGACTGCCTGCGGCTCATCAACAGGTACTTCCATTCCGTTACAGTACCAGTTCGCGAACAAAATGCCGATGACGCGCGAGCCGTCTGGGGATTCCCAGATCATCTCGGAGAACGGCGATTCATATGCTGCATCTTCCGATACTTGGTTGTTGAATCCAGTTGGCTTAACACCGCGGCCGAATACAGCCACATCAATGCCGGATTGCTTCAAAATCTGCGGCGCTTGGCCCATATTACCGAATGAATCCGGGAAGTAGCCAACCTTGGAAATGTTGCCGCCATACTGCTTCGCATCGCGATGACCGATTTGCATATTGCGCACATTCGCCTCGCTGCTTGTCAAGAACTCATCCTGCAGGATGTACCAAGGGCCGATATGAATGCGGCCTTCTTGAATGTACTTCGTCAGCTTCTCCTTCATTTCAGGGCGAACCTGCAAGTAGTCTTCCAACATGATCGTTTGTCCGTCCAGATGGAAGCTCTTGAAGCCTGGATCGTTATCGAGTGTATCAAGGAGCGTATCCATCAATTCAATCAATAAAGTGTGATGATACTCGTAAGGCATATACCATTCGCGATCCCAGTGTGTATGAGAAATGATATGGGCTGTCTTTTTTGTCATGTTGTTTCCCTCTCTTCCATGATGTGTGTGATAGAGGTGCCAGTATTCCTAATGATCTGACATGCTGCATGAGCAATTGGCTTGCTTATTGCTTATTCCCCTTTAAGCCAATGTTCGCGGAAAATCAGTTCTGAGAACAAGCTGTTCGACCAAGCGAACCATTCACGTGTGAACTGTGCAGGATCATCCACATGGAAGCCTTCATGCATGTAACCTGTGCCTGCATCTGTCGTTGTGAGTAGCTCGATCAGGGAAGCAATCTCTTCCTGCGAGTTTGCTGTCAAGCCTTGCATCGACAAGGCAATATGCCAAATGTATTGATCCGGCGTATGCGGACTGCCGATACCCTTCGCTGCTTTACCGGAGTAGAAGTAAGGATTCTCTTCACTCAGAATGAAGCGGCGTGTATTTTGATAGATTGGATCGTCTGCCGTTGTATAACCAAGGTACGGAATCGCGAGCAAGCTAGGCACGTTCGCATCGTCCATCAGGTTATAGTTGCCGAAGCCATCTGTTTCATAAGCATAGATTTTGCCGTATTTCGGGTGGTGGAAGATGCCGTACGCTTGAATGCCTTCGTCGATTTCTTCCATCAGTGCGCGAGCCTTCGCGGCAAACGGCGCATCTTCATAAACCGTTGTTGCGATTTCTTCCAAGTACCGCAGCACAACAACCGCGAACATGTTGGAAGGAACCAAATAGCCAAAGGTGCACGCATCGTCACTTGGACGGAATGCAGACCATGTCATGCCTGTATAGTTGACCGGCATACCCATGCCATTGTTCTTGAGCGTATCTGTCTTGCGGCAATCCATCCGCTCGAAGCGGTAAGGCGATTGCGCAAAGTGACGCTGTTCCGTCGTCCACAGATCCATGATGATATGGGCAACCGTCTTATATTCACCGTCAAATAGGGAAGTGTCCCCTGTCTCTTTCCAATACAAATAGGACAATTGAAGCGGATAGCAGAGGGAGTCAATCTCATACTTGCGTTCCCATACCCAGCCGTTCAGCTTCGTTTGGTCACGGTGATGAATTTCATCCAGTGCTACTTCTTGTTCATTAAATGCATTTGCATAAGGGTCGATTTGAATATATTTCAGCTGCTTGCGCACTAATCCGGCAATGACGCGTCGCACATCCGCATCGTCCTTCGCAAGCGGCATGTATTGGCGTACCTGAGCGCTGGAATCGCGCAGCCACATGGCTGGAATATCTCCAGTAAAGACGTAGGATGTACCGTCTTCATGCAGCTTAGTTGTTGTTTGCAGCGTATTCGGGAAGCAGTTCAGGAACTGCTCCATCAATTTCGGGTTATAGGCCAATTTCGTCTTTGCTTCTTCCATCACGCGAAGCACGGCTTGTGGTAGACGTTCCATGTCGGCTCTCTCCTTTTCACTTATGATCACAACGCAAGTGAATTATTTGTATTATAGCAAATAAGATAATTAATATATCAATTATATTGTAATGATTAGGATGTGAAAAAACAACCAATTATTTGTCCAAAATAGTACACAATCAGGTGAAGCGAAGCGCTCCACCTGATTGGATACAAAGGGCTATTCATTTCGCTCTGCACGTTGTTGTCGCCATGCTCTAGTTGTCAAATCTGCTGCTGGGCGAAATTCAATCATGCCCCGATATTGATTACTTCTTGGATGCTTTCCACTCATCCAATTGTTTTTGCATTTCAGCCATTACTTTGTCCAAGCCAGCTTGCTTGAACTTCTCTACTGCTTTAGGAACGTAAACTTTAGGGTCTACAGAACCTGTATACAGAGATGCATAGAACTCTTCTTTTACGTTTGTCAAAGCCGTAATCTCAGTTTTCACGCTGTCAGCGTTGAAGTGGAAGCCGAGAAGCGGCGCATTTTTCGCGGAATCGTTGAATTTCGCGAATTGTTCCCATTTGTCTTTAGGGTCAGAAGGCAACTTATCCAAGATGAAGAAGTTACCAAGTGTAAATGCTGGCATATCGTAGCCTTCTGTCTTAGCAGGCAAGTATTCTACTGTGCTATCATCGATACGTTTGTAGTGAACATCTTCGATACCGTTATTCACCAGGTTGCGCAAGTATTTGTCAGAGTTGAGCAAATTCAAGAATTCCATTGCTTTCTCTGGGTACTTGGAGTTCGCGGAAATACCGTGCATGGAACCCATTACAGACCAGTTATACACATAAGGCTCTGTATAAGGCGTTGATACAACTGGATATCCAAGCGTTTGAGACCATTGGTTGTCTGCGAACGGTTGAGTGTCCGGCATGTCAACGAACCATTTGCCCGTTTTCATTTCATCGCC
Source organism: Paenibacillus sp. KS1 (assembly GCF_001680695.1). Classification (NCBI taxonomy): domain Bacteria; kingdom Bacillati; phylum Bacillota; class Bacilli; order Caryophanales; family Paenibacillaceae; genus Paenibacillus; species Paenibacillus sp. KS1. Next base: position 11,374 of record NZ_MAIS01000096.1, read on the forward strand.
GTTTTGTGCTGTAGCTGCGTCTTTCTTTACGTAACCTTTTTTGTAGTATTCATGCATCGTCTCGAAGTTCTTCATCATGTCTGGTTGTTCCAGAATGTTAACGAGTTTCAAGTCGTTCGTATCCGTCAATGCTACACCGATTGGCAAGTTTTCGTTAACCAAGTCGTAAGGAACACCGAACTTGAATTGCTTGTCAGCAGACACTGGATACAATCCAGGCTCGCCAGCTTTTACTTTTGCAAGAACTGGCTCCAAATCGTCCAAAGTCTTGATGGAGTTGATGTCGATGTTGTACTTATCAACATATTTCTTGTTGAAGCGGAATACTTTTTGAGCTGGTAGCTCTTTATTTACAGGAATCGCGTATGTTTTACCTTCGATTTTAGCACCTTCCAAGAAGGATGGATGAACGTTCTTTTTAATATCTTGACCGTATTTGTCTAGCAGCTCATCCAGTTCATAGAACGCGCCTTTTTTCGCGTTCTGTACATAATCAAATGCCCAAGAGGACGTGAAAGCGATGTCAAAAGGTTCCCCAGAAGCGGCGATTACCTGCATCTTTTGGTTGTAATCGCCCCAGTCGAACATTTTCATTTTGATTGTAGCGCCGATTTTTTCTTTCGTGTACTCGCTGACTTTCTCCATTACCTTGTCAACGTCTTTTTGCGGAGTACCGATCGTGTACCAGATCAGTTCTACTGGCTTTTCGTCTTTTTTGTCTCCTGCTGTGCCAGCCGCTTCATCTTTTTTATTTCCGCAACCTGCGAGAACCAAAGATGCGACCATGATGAGGCAGAATGTCATCATCAGCATTTTTTTTGCCTTAGCCATTTTGTTACCTCCCCTTTTTGTACCACGCTGAATGTTTATATTATTTCCAGAGGCGGCAATGATCATCGCCGCCATCCGGGAATAACCATAGGGTAAAGAGTTATTCTTTTACCGCACCAATCGTCAAGCCTTGAACGAAGTAGCGTTGGAAGAATGGATAAGCACATGCGATTGGCAATGTTGCCAGTACGACAAGCGCCATCCGAGTTGCTTCCTGCGGCAATGTCCGCAGCATTTCGAGCGATTGACCGGAAGAATTCAATTGTGCGTTCGACAGCAAGAACTGCATACTGTTCTCAATGCGCATCAACATGGACTGCAATGGTACGAGCGACGGATTGTCGATATAGAGCAAAGCGTTGAACCAGTCGTTCCAGAAGCCGAGTGTCGCGAACAAACCGATTGTGGCAATCCCCGGTAATGAGATTGGAAGTACAATCGTAATGAATGCCCGCAATTCACCAGCACCATCAATTTTAGCAGATTCTATAATCGCGTCTGGTACCGTCGTATTATAGAAAGTACGCATGATGAGTACGTAGAACGCGTTCATGATGAGCGGCAAGATAAGCGCCCAGATCGAATCCTTCAACCCCAACACTTGCGTAATGACCATGTACGTTGGTACGAGACCACCGTTGAACAGCATTGTAAAGAATGCGATGAAGGAGAAGAATCCCCGGTACTCGAAGTTTTTGCGAGATATCGCATAAGCATACAAGCTGATAACAACCAAGCTAATCAACGTACCAATTAACGTAATAAATATCGTAATACCGTAGGAATTGAGCAACTGATCCCCAGCCTTGAAAATGTACTCATAAGCCGAGAAGCTCCATTTTTCAGGAAACAGTGTGTATCCCTTACGTGCCAATGATTCTTCATCCGTTAACGAGATGACGATAACGAAAAGGAACGGATAGACACAGAGTAGAGCGAATCCACCGGCGATAATATTGAATAAAATGTTAGTACCTCTGGACAACTCATGAACGTCGCGATGTTTAGTCTTACGCAAAGTCATTCCCCCCTAGCCTAGAACAACGCATTGTCTTTGTTGAATTTTCGAACGATCCAGTTCGAGGTCATGACAAGAATGAATCCGACTAATGATTGATACAAGCCAGCTGCCGTACTCATTGAAATTTCCCCTGTCGCCTTCAAACCGCGATATACGTAGGTATCGATTACGTTCGTTACCGCATACAATGGACCGGAGTCACGCGGAATTTGATAGAACAAACCGAAGTCTGCATAGAAGATACGTCCCACGGCGAGCAGCGTCAAAATCGTAATGAGCGGTGTAATCGCTGGAAGCGTAATGTGGCGAATTTGCTGCCACTTGTTCGCGCCGTCAATCATCGCTGCTTCATAATACGTCTTGTCGATACCAACAATGGCTGCCAAGTATACAACACTGGAGTAACCGACACCCTTCCAAATATTCAGGAAGACGAGAATGTAAGGCCAATACGTCGTATCGGAGTACCAGGATACAGGGTCTTTGCCCATCCAAGTAAGGAATTGGTTCATTACCCCTTTATCTACACTCAAGAAGCTGAATGTAAAGTAACCGACGATAACCCAAGACAAGAAGTGAGGCAGGAACATCCCGGTTTGATACAATTTTGCCAACCGTTTATTCACAATTTCGCTCAAGATGATTGCCATTGCTACGGCACATACAAGACCGATAACGATGAAAACTACGTTGTATAGTATCGTGTTTCTTGTGATGACATAAGCATCATTCGTTTTGAAAAGGTATTCAAAATTTTTAAAACCTACCCATTCGCTTTGCTGCAAGCTGGCAAGGAAGCCGTCTCGGCTGAAACGATAGTCCTTGAAAGCGATCACAGTTCCGAACATCGGCAGGTAGGAGAAGAACAAAAACCACAAGGCTCCCGGAAGAACCATTAGCAGAAAGATTCGATTGCGGTTTAAGCTCCGAAAGGCATTTTTGATGAATTGCATCCCATCATCCCCCGTTGCTATGTTGTACTTATAGGGTAACTCAACTGATGCGCTTCCAATAGTCAATAAACTTTAGATTTGGTGTACAAAATAAAGAAAGGGCTTACACAGCGTCACTTCGCCATGGATGCCCTTTCCAATGCTGGTTATTATGCCAATTCATTCGCTGCACTATGGATCTCTCGATACTCTTTTGGAGAAATGCCAACATACTTTTTGAACTGCTTGTAGAAGTAGCTTTTATCCCAGTAACCAACCTTGGCTGCAATATCCGTCATCCGATAATTTGTTCCTGTCAGCATTTCCTTCGCCTTGTTAATCCGTGTCTTATTCAAAAAATCAGAGAACGTCGACTGGACTTCCTTCTGGAATAACTGCCCCAGATATACAGGGTTAATATTATACACTTGGCTGAGTGTCTTAAGTGAAAGTTCTTCCGCGTAGCGTTCTTGGATATCATGCAGCACCTGTCTGACGACAGGACTCATGTCCTCCGGTTCACTCATCAATTCAATCACATGTGCCGCCACTTGTAGAACATGATCCTTCAAGGCATCAAGCGTCTGAATATGATACACGTCATCGAACCAATCGCGTTCATCATTCAATTGCAGCACCGCTGACCCCTTCACAGACTGTTTCCATGCGATGAGCAGCTCTACAGCGAAGTTCCGCATATCGCGCGGCGTGACACCGTCCGTATCCGACAAACGCTCGAAATCTGCTTCAAGCTGTTCGCGCAGCCCTTCCTTATTTCGTGCATAGAGCAGCTTCACGTAAGGTTCCGTCTCCGGCTGTACCGAAGAAGGACGCGAGGATCGATAACTCTCAATTTCATCACAATCTATAATACTGTCATCTACTCGAACGAGATGGTATGGCTGCACCTGCTTCGCATGATCGAAGCTGACAGAGGCTTTGGCATACCCCTCCTGCACGCTGCCGACAGTGACTTCCAGCACCGATTGCAGATTCTGCTCCGTCTCTGCCTTCCATTGCACCAGCTTCTCTATCGCTTCCTGCTTGTCCTCGCGATTATATAAGCCAAGAACAATCGCCGTTTCTCCGTCCCACTCGCGCACGCAAAATCCACCGAACTTCTCATCCAACAGATGCTTCGCCTGAGAAGCAACCTCATCCTGCTTCATATAGTCCATTTCATTGTCCTTCCGAACCTCAGGACGAACAAGAACGACCATATAATAAGGATGCACGAAATGAATATCCAACAGATCTGCACGCTGCTGCAGCTCCTCCATATGAATGCGGTCACGCAGCCAGCGGAACAGCACGTTGTCGCGCAGGATGTCCCGATTGTGCAGCTCCACCATATGATGCATGCGGGATTGATCCAGCTTCTGAACTGTATTCTCCAGCGTAGATCGGAATTCATCAATGTTGATTGGCTTCAACAAGTAGTTCTCAACCCCGTGCTTAATGCCTTCCTTCACGTAGACGAATTCATTGTACCCGCTCAAAATAATAAAACGTGTATGCGGATGCGCCTGCTTCACCTTCTCAATCAACTGCAAGCCTGTCATCTTCGGCATCATAATATCAGTCACAACCAAATCGACAGGGTGATCTTTCAGAATGTCCCAGGCGGCCTCTCCATTCTCCGCTTGCCCAACAATACGGAGACCGTAATCATTCCACTCTAATATAGATTGCAATCCTTCAATAATAAACGGCTCATCATCGACTAAGAATACATCGTACATCTATATCCCCCCAACCCTAGTCACACGAAAGTTTGTCTGCTTTCCATTATGAAGTGGTACTAGAAGTGTTCACCACGCTATTATTGCAGCGGCACCCGAACGGTTGCCGTCGTACCTACATGCAAGGTACTGTCTATCGTCAATCCATATTCATTCCCATACAGAATGCGGAGGCGCTCCTGCACATTCTTCAGACCAAGCGAACCGTGATCCTGGATTTGCGGCTGCTCCAGATCATTCTGAATCTCCTGCAGCCGTTCTGGTTCAATCCCCTTGCCATTATCGCTCACCCGAATGATCAGATCTCCCTGGTGCTGCGTAACCTCAATGCGGATATGATTATCCTTCCGATCCAAGACAATGCCATGTACGAGATAATTCTCGATGAGTGGCTGAACCGACAGCTTCATCGTATTATAGCCGCCAAGCCGCTCATCCATATGAATGGTGAATTGCAGCTTGTCTCGATATCGTATTCGGGTCAGCTCCAAGTATCGGCGGCAGTTCTCAATCTCTTCGTTCACGGTAATGATCGTCTTGTCCTTGACCATATGACGGAACATCGCTGCCAGGCTGTAGATCATTTCCCCGACATCATGAGCGCCCTTGGATACTGCCCGCATCCGGATAACCTCTAACGTGTTATATAGGAAGTGCGGCTTAATTTGCGCCTGCAGCGCTATCAGTTCCGCGTGTTTCTGCTTCAATTCGGACTTATACACCTTATTAATGTACTGCTTCAAATCCTCACACATCTGATTGAAACTACCCGCGATGAGACCGAGCTCATCTTCACGCGTAACGGGCAACCTTGCGTTCAAATTGCCTTCCTGCACTTTCTTCATCGCCATCACAATCGTCTGCGTACGGCGGGATAAATGGAGTACCGATAAATAGGTCACCATCAGAACGGCAAATATACAGAGTATCGTCACAATGCCAATCGTATTCTTCAGTCCAGACAAATGATCGGTAATGGCTGCCTCCGGCAATGCGCCTACGACATACAGTCCCAGCTTATTCGTCTGAGAGACCGTTACATAGGAGGACTTCCCATCTACCTGAATCGACTGCGGCTTATTGCGCTCGAGCTTGGACAGTTCCTCAACATCGGCCCATGTCGACGTCCCCTGTGATTGGGAAGCCGGATAGATGATCTCGCCTTTTTGATCCAGTACAATCCATTGCTCACCTCGAAGGGAATACCCAATCTGACGCCCAATTCCGTTCGCATTGAAATCAATCGTAATGTGTCCTGCTGTCAGCAAAGATTCTGGACTGCTCACTCGATTCGTGAAGCTGATAAGCGGCAGCTTCTCCGACTCTGACTTAATCACATTGGTCTTTGTAGGAATAGGAATAGAAGCCTGAGCCTGCTTCTCTAATCGCTTGGATCCATCTTGGTCAAGCATATCGACCAAGCGATCCGAGTGGCGCAGTAACGGTATATCTTGTATATCGGCTGAAGTTTCTTCCTTTTTACTCTGATTCGTATAAGAAGAGACGCGTTCACCATAGCGATTCATCTTCCACTGCGTATTCATCTGCGGATCTTGGCTCCAGTCATAGAGCCCGCCCTTCACTCCATCACTTGTATACATATAAGCGAACTGCTTCGTAGGGCTGATGAGATTAATATTTTGCAAATCGGGATCCTTCCAGAACTGGAGCATGAAGAATTCCTGCATCTTGCGCACATAGAACATGTTGCTCGAGCTGTAGGCATCCAAGCGATAGCGGATATATTGTTCATATCCCTCATTCAGCAAGTAGATGGTATCCTGGATGAGCAGATTATCCTGATACACCTGCTGGACGATCGCCTGGGCTAGATCATTCTTCTGATCAATGTATCGGTTAATGGTATCTACCGTGCGCTGCTGCTCCATGAGTGCGTTGCTGACATCCTTACGCGCAAAGAACTCATAGGCAAACACAGATACCGTCACTAAGGAAGCAACTGCAATGAGTGAATATATCGCAATTAATTTATTGAATAATTTCTTCTTAAAGTGCTTCTGATACATCTGGTGAAACGGTTTCAACAAGGCCTATACCCCCATCCCTTGTCGGCACACGAGCACGGTAGCGGTTCGGTACCGCTTTCTTTTTCCTGTACTTCACATTCACAGCTAAGGATGATCACCCTATTCAGCTGCATGTCTTCAAGCTATATAATATCATAATCAATATATTGAACATAACTCAAAGTGTGAATCTATTGTTGCATGAGATGGATCTTCGTCCTACCTCTATGATTACATATATACGGCACAAACGATATCTTTTAGAATTATTAATATATTCCAATTGAGTATGTATGAAGAAACCCAGCATCCTATAGAGGGTGCTGGGTTTTATTGCGGCTTCATTCATTCGTTCGCAAGCCGATCAGCAAAATACATTTCAATCTCTTTGTTCACCAGTCTTAGCAGTGTACAAGTAGTCCGCACTGCACTGAATACTTCGTCGCGTTCTTCCTTCTGAAGTCCAGCTGCTGTTATGTGAAATGTAACGTACAGGAGCTTGCCCTGATCACTCACTTCATCCACCGCATCGACTTGAAGGGACTGTAAATCCCATGCTTTCTCCGTTGCATAACTGCGAATCGATTCCGCAACCGCGAATGCTAAGCTCATCATCCATAGGTCTAAGGGCCTATTTAATGTAGCAGATCCAGACGAATCTGCCTGTTGCCTGATCATGATTTGATTATTGCCGCAACTACCGATCCATTCATGTGGTTTCATTTCCTTTACATGGACTTGCAAGACTGTCACCTCTCCTCTGCTCTATTTCACTATTACAGCGTTCTCCGCGCCAGGACTGAGTTTGCTGCACCTGTTTTCAGTCGAATTTCGAATAAATTGCAACAGAAATAACATCTACTTACATTTCCATTATTATTTCTTTCACAATTTGTATTCAGTTCAAATTCCTCAAATCCCTTGCTGTATAAGGGTTAACACTTCGGTTACAGTTTAGTTACAGTTTTGTCATTTTTAATACTTCCAGACTATTGCCAGCTTTTTTAAAATTATGTTAGTCTGGTTTTGTCGATTTTTTAGTAATCAATTTACATTTTTAACAGCTGAGGAGGAGATGTAGTGAAAACCGCCATACGGACTGCTCTTGCAGCAAGCGCAGTCATCGGATGCTTGCTGTTTGCAGATAGCACACTAGGTACGAAGGCTTTTGCTGCCGACGCGCCTAAGCAAGCCACGATCCACGTCAACGGTAATGCCTTACAATTTACCGATATTATTCCCATTATTGATGAAAATCAAAATATGTATGTCCCAGTCCGCGCCTTCGCGGAGCAAATGGGTTACTCCCTGTCTTGGTCCGCTGTCAACTCCAGCGTGAACAACATTGAATTCTCGAATGGTACGACGACTGTCCGTTTCCGTACAGACAGCGCTTCTGCCGATGTGAATGGCGAGACGATCGACATGGGTGGCAAGCCTTGGACATACAGAGATAATACATATATTCCGTTTCGTTTTTTGATGAACGCTTTTGATTTGGATTTTGAGTGGACACCCGATTATTTGAGGAGTATTCCTCGCGTCGATCGCGTTCCGCAAAAGAAGTCTGTCACGACCGCTTCTGTACAAAGCGCAGCTTCTCGCATCATCAACACCGGACGCAGTTACCTCGGCGTACCGTATGTATGGGGTGGATCAACGCCTAGCGGCTTCGACTGTTCTGGATATATTCAATATATATTCCGTAAGAACGGCGTATCGCTGCCAAGGACATCCCGAGAGATGTATAATGTCGGATATCGCGTAAGCAATCCAATACCTGGCGATCTCGTATTCTTCGCGAACAATGGCAGCACAATCTCTCACGTTGGTGTCTATATCGGCAATAACCAATACTTGAATGCTTCCTCAGGCAGTGCATACCAAGTCGTAGTGACCAGCATGTCATCTTCATGGTCCAAGCGCACGTATGTCGGTGCCAAGCGCGTTCTATAGTCATCCTACGAGACATTCTTCAGCCCGCAGCTTTTGCGGGCTTTTTATTTTCCCGCTGCCAATCTCAATATGTGCAATCGTCCGTATTCTGAAGATACAGTGCGTTCAAGTATTCATTTAATATGAAAACGGTGTCATTATGGCGAATTTAGCACATTGTCCACGCTTACACAATCTGCTACTCTCGAATCAAACTCACTTCCCATACCATCTCACAGATGAAATACCGAGTTTCAAGTTCATTATTCCCAAGATACGAAAGCAAGCTCATCACCTTTCGCATAAGGAGGAACAGCATGAAACTATCTATTGGCGGATTTTCGTTCAATAATTTGCGAGTTGAGGGCAAGATGGATATTTTCGCGTATATTGCAACTGTCCATAAACGGTACCAATTGCAGTCCATTGATTTCTGGAACGCCTTTTTTGCAGATACGACACGCCCGCTATGGCAGGTTGTGGATGATGATATGCTGCAGCGAATTCGTGACGCACTTACGGAACGAGAGATGGCTCTCGTGAATATTGCGGTTGATCGAGCCCACATCTGGGATCCCGATCCAGAAATACGCGAGGCACTGCATCAGAATGCACTTGCCCATCTGCGCGCAGCCGAAATCATGGGGGCACAGTCTGTACGTATTGATGCTGTTCACCATGGAGATGATGTGCTCAGCGATGAGGCATTTGAATACATCACGATGCGATACCGTGAGTACGCACAGCGCGCTGCTGAGGGAGGGTACTGGGTTGGGCCTGAGAATCATACCGGCTGTGCGCTGCAACCTGACACGCTGGTTCGCATATCTGAAGCAGTGAATCACCCGAACTACGGAATTCTGCTTCATCTTGGGCGATGGAAGCCTACGGGAGATTCCTTCTCACTTCGCATGACGTCATCGGACACATTAGACGCTTATGCCGCGGAAGGCGACCTGCAGGCTGCGCCATGGGTACGACATACCCATGTTGATTATCGCTTGATTGAATCACCGCAGGCCAAGGAACGATTGGCATCATTGAAGAACGCTGGTTATGACGGGTATTGGGCAATTGAGTACAATGCGCCACATGAACAGCTAACTGCTATGGAAGAGGCTATCGGGAAGCTGAAGGGTCATCTGGCTTCATTGCCCGCCTAACAGGGAGAGCTCCGTGTAATTCCTGTTACGCTGCGCCCCCGCAACAGCGCTCCCGCATGCAGATGCAGCCTAGCTGCTTAGAACAGAGTACCAAGGGGGAAAACGATGGAATCAAAACGTATTGCCATCATTGGCGTCGGACAAATCGGCAAGCATCATCTGGATGAATACGCCCGCGTCAGCGGTGCAGAAATCGTTGCTGTGTGCGATGTGAATGAAGCAGAAGCTCGGAAAGTAGCCGAGCAGTATCAAGTCCCGCATGTGTATACGGACTTCCGCGAGCTGCTGAAGCGTGCTGATATCGAGGCTGTTGATGTATGCCTGCACAACAACTTCCATGCGCCAATCACCATAGCAGCATTGGAAGCAGGCAAGCATGTATATTGCGAGAAGCCGATTGCCGGTTCTTATTATGACGGTGCAGCCATGCTTGAAGCTGCTAAGGCAACCGGACGCATGCTGCATATCCAGCTGGCTACCTTATATAACGCGGAGACGAAGGCCGCAAAGACGCTAATTGAGGATGGGCAGCTAGGCAAGCTGTACCACGCTCGTTCAACGGGCTTCCGCCGTCGTGGACGCCCTTATGTTGACGGCTATGGCACTCCGTCCTTCACGCAGAAATCCATCGCTTCTGGAGGCGCCCTATACGATATGGGCGTATACCATATCTCTCAGCTGCTTTACTTGCTTGGTATGCCTCGGGTAACACGGATTAGCGGACAGACCTATCAAGAGATGGAGATGCTCCAGGAACGCCGGGAAACTAGCAAATTCGACGTTGAAGAGCTCGGCCTCGGCCTCGTAAAATTCGAGGGAGGCTTAACGCTCGATATCATCGAAGCGTGGGCGATCTACTTGGATGGTTTCGAAGGAAGCAGCATAGTGGGCTCCAAGGGCGGACTTCGCATGCCATACCAAACGAGCCAAGGACAGCACCCGTTCAGCTTCCATCATACTGTGTCAGATATGGATCTCAATGCAACAGTGGACGTCCAAGCGATGAATCGTCGCAGACACCTTCTTAATCCGAATGAATGGGCTTATGATTCTTCCCAAGGTCATTGGATTGCAGCGCTGAACGGGATCGTTCCCTTGCTTCCTACCGCAGAGCTGGCACTGAATACGATGCTGATCAGCCAGGGCATCTATATGTCCAGTGCGCTAGGACGCGAAGTCACTGCCGATGAGATTATCGCTGAATCGGTATCTACCGCAGTTCGTCTATAGGAATAGGGATCGGATAATAGGTTGCATAAATGGCAGAAAGGCAGGATCGGTAGTGAACTGCACCCCAATTGTTAGACACCATC
>NZ_MAIS01000053.1:0-42773 GCF_001680695.1 Paenibacillus sp. KS1
GGGACTACTACCCGGTGTCCTCGGCGCAGAAACGGATGTACATTTTGCAGCAGATCGACGGGGCAGAGCGGAGCTACAACATGCCGGGCGTTCTAATACTTGAAGGAGCATTGAATCGCAATCGCTTGGAAGAGGCATTCCGCAGTCTCATTGCACGTCATGAGACGCTGCGTACAGCCTTTGAGCTGGTCGATGGTGAACCAGTACAGCGTGTGCACCGGGACGTGGAATTTGCCATAGCGTATGCATGGGTACAAGAAGGGGAAGAGAAGGCGCATATTCAAGAGTTCGTGCGGCCGTTTGATCTTCGCCAGGCGCCACTTTTGCGGGTGGGACTTCTCGAACTGAAACCGGATCGCCATCTGTTGCTCTTGGATATGCATCATATCATCTCTGACGGAGCTTCCATGAGCATCCTCACTCAGGAGCTTGTTCAGTTGTATGAGGGAGCGGAGCTGCCGCCTCTACGCATTCAGTACAAGGATTATGCAGCATGGCAGCAAACGGAAGCTCAAAGTGAGCGGATGAGCAAGCAGGAAAGGTACTGGCTGGGTGTGTTTGCGGGAGAAATCCCGGTGCTCGATCTGCCAACAGACGATGCCCGGCCGCCGGTCAGAAGCTTTCAAGGAAATCGACTTGACTTCGTGATCGACGAGCGAAGAAGCGATGGATTAAGACAGCTGGCCTCGCAAACGGGAACGACGTTGTATATGGTATTGCTGGCGGTATATACGACCTTGCTGTCCAAGTACAGCGGACAGGAAGATATTGTCGTAGGAACGCCAATTGCAGGCAGGTCGCATACGGAACTGGAGCCGATTCTGGGGATGTTTGTGAATACGCTGGCGATCCGCAACACCCCGGTGGGGGAGAAGACGTTCCGAGAGTATCTGCAGGAAGTCAAAGAAAATACGTTAAGCGCCTATGAGAACCAGGATTACCCGTTTGAAGATTTGGTGAGCAAGCTGGATGTACCAAGAGATGTAAGTCGCAATCCGATCTTTGACACGATGTTTGTACTGCAAAACATAGAGCGAAGAGAACTGAGCCTGGAAGGCTTGAGATTTAGTTCCTATCCGTTCGAGTATAACTTGGCCAAGTTTGACCTGACATTCAGTGCGGCGGAGGAATCGGAAGGGATTGTATGCGGCATCGAGTATGCCACCTCCCTGTACAAGAAAGAAACGATCGAGCGGATGGCGGGGCATTTCAAACAGGTGATCGATGTCATCGTGAATGAACCGCAGACGAAACTGTCATGGATCGAGATCGTGAGCAAAGAAGAGAAGGCGCAGATTGTGGAGATATTCAACGATACGGCGGCAGACTCTCCGAGAGACAAGACGATTCACCAGTTATTTGAGGAACAGGTGGAGTGGACACCGAATCAAGTGGCTGTTGTATACGAGGGCAGCCAATTAACATACCGTGAATTGAATGAAAGAGCAAATCATCTGGCAAGAACGCTGCAAGCGGAGGGCGTAGAGCCGGATCAACTGGTAGGCATCCTGGTTGAGCGTTCGCTGGAGATGATTGTGGGTATTTTCGGGATCTTGAAAGCCGGTGGGGCGTATGTGCCGATTGACCCGGAATATCCAGCGGAACGGATTGACTATATGCTAAAGGATTCGGGTGCGAAGCTGCTGCTGACACAAAGTCATTTGGTAGAGCGTGTGACTTTTGCCGGCCAGTGTTTGATGCTGGATGACGAACAACTGTACATGGAAGACGGTTCGAATGTGGAATCGGGCGCAACAGCGGATCATCTGGCCTACGTGATCTACACGTCGGGAACGACGGGCAAACCGAAAGGGGTTATGGTTGAGCATCGCGGTTTGTGTAATTTGAAACAGATGTTTGCAAACACACTACAACTCGGAGAACAGGATCATGTAATCCAATTCGCGAGTTTGTCTTTTGATGCGTCGTGCTGGGAGATCATTCAGGCGTTATTTTTGGGTGGAACGCTCCATATTCCTACCAAATCGACGATTTTGGATCATCAATTATTTAAGAGCTATATGAACGACCATCAAATTACGACAGCAACTTTGCCCCCAACGTATGCAGCCTACTTACAACCAGATGATCTGCCGAGTTTAAAGAAATTGATCACGGCGGGCTCCGCTAGTTCGGTTCAACTTGTCAAGCAGTGGCAAGACAGCGTGATGTACTTTAATGCTTACGGTCCGACAGAAGACTCGATTGCAGCAACGATATGGCCAGCATCTACTGGCGCTTCTACCGGCAAGCTGGTACCTATCGGTCGTCCAATTCTGAACCATCGGATCTATATCGTGGATGAGAACGATCAGTTACAACCGATTGGCGTAGCCGGGGAATTATGCATTGCGGGCGTAGGATTGGCGAGGGGGTACTTGAATCTTCCAGAGCTGACGGCGAAGAAGTTTGTGAGCAACCCATTCGAACCAGGTACGCGGATGTACCGGACAGGCGATTTGGCCAAGTGGTTGCCAGATGGGAACATTGAGTACTTGGAGCGTATCGACGATCAGGTGAAGATTCGGGGTTACCGGATTGAGCTCGGTGAGGTGGAAGGTCAGCTGTTGAAGGTGTCGTCGGTTCAAGAAGTGGTCGTAGTCGCACGGGAGGATGCGGGCGGACAAGATCAGCTATGTGCGTACGTTGTATCCGATCGGAAACTGGCTGCAGGCGAACTGAGAGAACACTTGGCTCAGCGATTGCCGAATTATATGATTCCTGCGCACTTCGTGCAGATCGAAAGGATACCGCTGACGGCAAATGGTAAAATCGATCGAAAAGCGCTGCCGGCGCCGGAAGAAAACCTTCTAGCCGCGGCTGAATATGCAGCGCCCCGAACTCGCGTCGAAGCGCAGCTTGTGTACATTTGGCAAGAAATACTTGGTCTTGACCGTGTAGGTGTACGCGACAACTTCTTTGAAATCGGCGGTCACTCTTTGCGCGCTACGGCCATGGTGAGCCGTCTGCATAAAGAGCTGCAAGTGAACGTACCGTTGCGGGACGTATTCCGTTTCTCCACCATCGAGCTGCTGGCCGAATCCATTGCGGATAGAAAGCAGCAGACATTCATTGCTATCGAACCTGTCGAAGAGAAGAGGTATTATGCAGTGTCTTCCGCGCAAAAGCGGCTGTATATCTTGCACCAGCTCGAAGAAACGGGTTTGAGCTACAATTTGCCTATAGTGCTGGAACTCAATGGGGCGCTTGACCGGCAGCGGTTTGAATCCGCGCTTCACAAGCTTATTGCCCGTCACGAGACGCTGCGCACAAGCTTTCACATGGAAGAAGGCGAGCCTGTACAATGTGTGCATCATGAGGTTGGCTTCACTCCGGAATATGTGCAAGCAAGCGAATCGGAAGCCGCGGAAGCCGTTCGGACATTTATTCGCGCCTTTCATCTGGAGCAGCCGCCGATCTTACGCGTCGGGCTGATAGAGCTTACGTCTGAACGCTATTTGTTCGTGCTCGACATGCATCACATCATTTCCGATGGCGTATCGATAGGCATTTTGGTAGATGAATTTGCTCGCTTGTATGAAGGGGAAGAACTTCCGCCTCTGCGTATTCAGTACAAAGACTACGCGGCATGGCAGCAGTCCGAGACGCAAAAAAGGCGCAAGCAGCAGGAGGAGACCTATTGGTTGAACAGGTTCTGTGGACCTATTCCTGTTCTGGAGCTGCCAACCGATTATGTCCGGCCTGTGGTGCAAAGCTTCCAGGGAGAAGCGATGTCATTTATGCTTGGGACTCCGCTCCGCCGGAGCTTGAAACGAATAGCGGCAGAAACCGGAGCGTCTCTGTATATGGTACTGCTGGCGGTATATACAACTTTACTGCATAAATATTCAGGGCAGGATGATATTGTTGTCGGCACGCCGATTGCAGGCAGATCACATAGCGACTTGGAGTCACTGGTGGGGATGTTTGTAGGCACACTAGCGATACGCAGCTATCCGGCAGGCAACAAAACATTTTTATCGTATGTAGAAGAAGTAAAAGAAACGATGCTTGATGCATACGAGCACCAAGGCTATCCATTTGAAGAATTGGTCGAGAAGGTGCAGATCAAAAGGGATAGAAGCCGCAACCCAATTTTCGATACGATGTTCGTTCTACAAAATGTGGAGCAAAGAGATGTGCAAATCCAAGGTTTGCACATCCAGCCTTATACAATCGAACATTCCGTAGCGAAGTTTGACCTCACCTTCCAACTGGCAGAGATGGAGAACGGAATTTCGTGCAGCATCGAGTACGCTTCTTCCTTGTTCAAACGAGAGACCATTGAGCGGATGGCGAAACACTTCGAGCAGTTGATTCATGCGGTTACGGCAAATCCGCAGGCACAGATTGCGTCGTTAGAGATCCTAACTGCGAAAGAGCGCGCACAGCTTGCGGCAGGAAATGCAACAGCTTCGGAATATCCTCGGGAAGCAACGGTGTACCAATTGTTCGAGCGGCAGGCGGAAAAAACGCCAGAGGCGGTAGCCATCGTTCATGAAGAGGAGCAAGTGACATACAGCGAGCTGAATACCCGTTCCAATCGTTTGGCAAGGACATTGCGGGCAGCTGGCGTACGAGCAGATCAATTGGTCGGCATTTTGGCGGATCGGTCGGTGGAAATGATCGTCGGCATACTAGGTGTGCTAAAAGCCGGAGGAGCTTACGTGCCGATTGATCCGGAGTACCCGGATCAACGCATTCGTTACATGTTGGAGGACTCCGGTTCGCAGGTGCTTCTCACACAGCATCATTTACTGGCTCGCGTACAGTTTGAAGGAAAGCTTATCGATCTGAACGATCAGGCTGTCTACAGCGAAGAAGAATGGAATCTCGAGCCGGTATCAAGCGCCAACGACCTTGCTTATGTGATT
Source organism: Paenibacillus sp. KS1 (assembly GCF_001680695.1). Classification (NCBI taxonomy): domain Bacteria; kingdom Bacillati; phylum Bacillota; class Bacilli; order Caryophanales; family Paenibacillaceae; genus Paenibacillus; species Paenibacillus sp. KS1. Next base: position 4,875 of record NZ_MAIS01000053.1, read on the forward strand.
TATACATCGGGAACGACAGGAAATCCGAAGGGAGCAATGATTACTCATCAGGGCCTAACGAATTATTTATGGTGGGCGAAAAACGTATATGCTGCTGGGGAAAGGCTGGATTTCCCGCTGTACTCTTCCATTTCCTTCGACTTGACGGTGACATCCGTATTTACGCCTTTGCTTACAGGCAGTCTGATTCGGATTTATAGCGGGGAAGACAAAGCGTTATTAATTGAGCGGATTGTAACCGATAATCAAGTCAACATTGTCAAGCTGACGCCTGCTCATTTACGTTTGATTAAGGAATTGAAGGTCACGCCCGGATCGAACATCCGCAAGCTGATTGTCGGTGGAGAGAATCTTGCCACGGATCTGGCGAGAAGCATCTATGAACAATTTGGCGGAGAAATCGAGATATTCAATGAATACGGCCCGACAGAAACGGTTGTCGGCTGCATGATTTATCGATACGATCCGGCAACAGATACGAGCGGGTCGGTTCCCATTGGCGTACCGGCTGCGAATGTTAGCATCTATTTGCTCAATTCTGATGGCAAGCAAGTTCCGATAGGGGTACCAGGAGAAATCTATATTGCTGGAGATGGGGTCGCGAGAGGGTACTTTAACCGCTCCGACTTGACGGCAGAGAAGTTCGTAGACCATCCATTCGCCCCTGGAAAGCGGATGTATCGCACAGGAGACTTGGCAAAAATGCAGTCTAACGGAAACATGGAGTATTTGGGGCGTGCAGACGACCAAGTGAAAATAAATGGCTTCCGTATAGAGCTGGGCGAAGTGGAAGCAGCTCTGGCGAAAGTGAAGGAAGTGAAGGAAGCGGCGGTCATCGCTCGCGAAAATGAAGCGAAGGAGAAGCTTCTATTCGCATATGTCGTAGCGGATACCGAGCTTGTGGCCGGAGAACTGCGGAGAGCCTTATCCAAGCAGCTCCCAGCCTATATGATTCCGTCGAGATTCGTGCAACTGGATATGCTGCCGCTTACAGCTAATGGCAAAGTCGATCGCAGACGCTTAGCTCATATACAGCTCAATGAGCCTCTTCAAGCGAATTATACAGCGCCAAGAAATACGTTAGAACAAGCGCTTGCCGACATTTGGAAGGAGATTCTCAGCTTAGAGAGGATTGGCATTCACGATAACTTCTTCGATATAGGCGGACATTCTTTGATGCTGATTCAGATGATTAGTGAAGCTCGCCGGAGATTGGAAGTGGACATATCGTTCAGTGCCGCCTTCGCTTACCCGACGGTTATGGAACTCGCTGATCACCTTCAAAGCGGAAGCAGCCCAGACGATCTAGCGAAGCAGCCAACGGAAGGAGTGTCCGTGTGGAATGAAAACAATGCAAACGGCATAATCTTGCATTGTTTCCCGCCTATCGTCGGTTTTGGTCAAGTATTTACGATGCTGGCGACATTGCTGCGAGATACGGCTGCTATATATGCCTATGATTTTATTAGCTGCGAAGATGTAGCCTCATACTTTGCACAAAGCGTTCACAAGCTGCAGCCTCAGGGTTCGCTCTATTTGTTGGGCTACTCTGCAGGAGGTAATCTGGCGTTTGAAGTGGCCAAGCAGCTGGAACAACAAAATCGCGAAGTAGCCGGCATCATTATGCTTGATGCCTACCCAAGAGATTCGCATTCCTTGAACATGCTGCAAGAAGAGTACCTGCAGACGCTGCAAGAAGAAATTTCTCTATTTCTTCGTTATGTTCCAGGACTAGACGAAGAAGAAGTTAGACAAAACATTATAGCTTACAAAAATTGGGTCGATAATAGGGAAACGACAGGAGAAGTTCGGGCAGACATCTATCTGATCCAATCGTCGGAAGCAATAGGCGAAGTAGAACGCGGATGGACGTCCTGGAGCGAGTTAACAACTGGACAGTTGCACTTCTATTCAGGAAACGGCAAGCACGAGCAGATGCTGGAAAGAGACTATGCTCCAGCAAACGCATCGCTCGTAAAAGCGATTTTGGAAAAATCCAAAGCTTACAAGTAAAGAAAAAAAGGGGCGTGCTTCTTCTATTTGGTGGCGGGCTGGCGGTTTCCTTACACATTCATCCGTTCGCATTATACAGTAACATGATTTTTTGGGTCTTTCCTTTGTCAACTTTCGTGATTTATCATAATCAAATATGTAATAGTAAGTGAATCTCAATCTTGCGAAAAAGAGTGATGGCGGCCCCTACATTGAAAAGTAGGGGCCGCTGTTCTGTTTACATTACATTTCTTTTATTTCTAGAATTCAATCTATAGGACAACTACTCCCCAATCAATCTCCAATCGTTTGTGAACAATTGATCGAGTCCACTACGAGACCATGGTATCACTACTTTTTAGTCAACTCGGTTGCATGTTTCCATAAATGACAAAGGTCAAAATTTTACCCACACTAGGTCATAATCCATCCTTTGTTCTCCCTTGCCTGCGGCTTATGATGAAGTCAACAAATTATAAGCTGAGGTGACATAAAAAGTGGAAGAGACAAAATCAAGTTATCAGCTTCCAAAGCAGCAGGCGGAGCGCGTAGTGAAAAAATTTTGGTCGCCACGGAGAAAGGAAGCATTAGTTGGTTGGCTGTTTTTACTGCCAGAAATAGTGGGCATGTTGATGCTTAATGTATTTGCCCTTGGGTTTTCATTGTACTTAAGTTTTACAGATTGGGATTTATTATCTGGGGTATCAGGTATTAAATTTGCTGGTCTGCAAAACTTCATTCATTTATTTCAAGACCCAACGATTTGGAAGGCATTATATAACAACTTAGTATATACGGTGTTAACCGTGCCAATTCCGATTGCGCTTGCGCTTGTATTAGCAGTTGTTATTCATAGTAAAGTCTACTTTAAGGATTACTTTAAAGTCGTATTCTTTATACCTTACATTTCTTCGATTATCGCTGTGGCAGCAGTGTGGAGCATCTTGTTCCACCCTTCACTAGGCCCTATCAATCAATTTCTAATGGATCTTGGTATATCGAATCCTCCGAAATGGCTCGTTGATCCGAAAACATCACTAATTGCGGTCGCTATTATTAGTGCGTGGGCAGGGCTCGGTTACACGATTATTATATACATGGCGGGATTGTCCAATATCTCCGAAGAATTATATGAGGCGGCAGAAATTGATGGGGCGACGGGGCTGAAGAAGTTTTTCAATATCACGATCCCGCTGCTCCGTCCAACGACGTTCTTCTTGCTTATTACGATGCTAATTGGTTCATTTAAAGTGTTCGATATTATTTCGTATTTGACCGAAGGCGGTCCTGATAATTCATCAACGGTAATTGTATTCCGCATCTATCAAGAAGGTTTCGTCAACTACAATATGGGCTATGCATCTGCAATCTCTTGGCTGTTATTTGCGATTATCGGTCTGATTACTGCGGCAACGTGGAAGATGCGCCAAGAAGAATCATTTTAATAGAAAGGGAGAATACGATGCTAACCTTACGTAATAAGATTACTAAAATTATCGCTACCGTGTTAATGGGGGCATTGTCTATACTTTTTATCTTTCCATTATTATGGATGGTGTCGTCAGCGTTTAAATTTGAAAAAGATGTTATGCGCTTCCCGATTGAATGGATTCCGTCTGCAACCAACTTTGTAAATAACTTCAAGGCAGTATGGATGCAAAAGGTACCGTTCGGTCAGATTTACTTTAACTCAATTAAAGTGGCAATTATCGTTACTTTACTCTCGCTACTTATATCAACGATGGCAGCCTATTCCTTTACGAAACTACAATTTCGCGGTCGAAACCTTGTATTTGCCGGGCTGTTAGCCATGATGATTATTCCTGATCAAGCGACGCTCATTCCTCGCTTCATGCTTATTCGTTGGCTGGGACTATATGACACCCATGCAGCGCTAATATTGATGGGTATGTTTTCGATTTACTTTACATTCTTGTTGCGTCAATTTATGGCCGGTGTGAGTGATGATATTTTGGAAGCTGCTAAAATTGACGGTGCAGGGCACCTTCGCAGCTTCACTTCGATTATGCTTCCGCTCTGTCAGCCTGTGATCGCGACGGTGGCGATTATTAAGTTCATCTGGTCGTGGAATGATTATCAAAATCCGTTAATCTTCTTGCAATCGAAATCTTTGTATACCGTTCCGCTGGGCATGACATTGTTTAGGGACGATTATACGACCAACGATGCGATTATGATGATGGCGGCAGTGTCAGCGATTATTCCTCTGCTGATTGTGTTTATTGTTTTGCAGAGACAAGTTATTAGTGGGATTGCTCTTGGTGGTGTGAAAGGGTAAGCAATACGGACTCATGATAAATCTGTAGACATTTCTAGTTGAGAGTCTTCTAATAAGTCAAAATCGTTATCGCACAAGCACAAAATTATACACGCAGGCAATTTGCAAACATTATATACTGTCTGTAAGCGCTAACAAGGCCTTGACTCAAAGCTTACTATCATTCATTTTAGGGGGAAGTTGCACATGGCAACTAAAAGTAAACGTTATTTTCTTCTGTCCACATGCCTACTACTAGCATTAATGATGTTTACAAGCGCTTGTGGAAACAAAGCTGACGAATCCGCACAATCGAACGGTACAGAGAAGAAGGAAGTGACCCTTAAGTACTATAACTGGGATAATGAGGCTCAACAAGAGGGTACAGACGCAATGCTGCGTGAGTTTGAAGCTGCCAACCCTGGTATTAAAGTGGAACATGTCGTGCTCGTTCCAGGTAATTCATTGGAAATGTTGAAGAAACTGGACTTCCTTATTTCGTCAGGAGATGAAGTTGACGTCGTTCAATTGCCAAGTACTTCAGCGGTTGTTGAAAGAGCGGTTCGCAGTGCATTTACGCCACTAAATGAATTCTATGATAAAGAAGGTTTGAAAGCGGAAGATGAGTATTATGTAAATCCGCAAATAGACGGCAAATATTACGGGATGCCATATACATCAGGTTATACCTATGTAATGCTCAATAAGAATGCGTTGGATGAAGCGGGACTGCCTGTTCCTAAATTCGGCTGGACATGGGATGACTATCGTGACTATGCGAAGAAGCTAACAAAAGGCGAAGGCGTAGACAAACGATACGGAACATACTTCCATACGTGGGAGTTGTATATGAATGCCCCAGCGCAAACGGTAATGAAAGATCCGTTCCGCTATGACGATGGCAGTACAATTCTGTCTGACCCAACCTATCCGTACTTCTTCCAACTGCGCAAGGACATGGAAAATTTTGACAAGTCAGCGAAACCATATGCGGATGTGCTAGCATCTAAGCTTAACTATCGCAGTGAATTTTTCGGTGGTAGTGCAGCGATGATCATGTCAGGCAGCTTCACGATTCCAGATCCAGGGAATCTTGAGCAGTACCCACATGATTTTGTGACTGCTTTCGCGCCAGTTCCTTTGCCTCCAAAGAATGCTTTGCCTAAAGATTATGAGGGCGGTAAATACTTTGTTGGCAGTTCACAATTAGCAATGGGTTCAACAACGAAGCACAAGGAAGAGTCATATAAGCTGATGCGCTTTATGTCTACAGCTGATTCAGCTAATAGACAAGAATTTTCCGGTTGGAAGAAAGCAGATCAGACAGCACTATTGGAGCGCATGATCGGCAAAAACAAGGACAAGTACGATGTAGAGTCGTTAAAGAACACGCTGTTTGGCGACGATATTAAGTATTTGGATGCTTCCAAGGTGCTTACCATTTCAAGTGCTGACTTAACAAAAGTTATCGACGATGGCTTCAGCAAATTTATGCTTAGCTCCGAGCCAATTGAGAAAGTACAAGCATGGATGGTTGAAGAAGCGACGAAGATAATTAATGAGAAAGAGAAGAAGTAACAATTCGTAAGTAACATAATAACTAGCAACGCTGAAACAAGGCGTCTCTATATTCCATGCTATATAAAGTGCAGATAGTGGGAAGAGGGACGCCTTTTCTGTATGGTGCTGAGAGAAGGGGTGAAGAGTGATGAAAAGAATACTAAGTTGGATACTAGCAGTTGCAATAGTAGTCACATTCTTGCCGGTTGGCACAGGTGTAGCGATGACATCAAATGTTAATAATTTATTTCCAAATGGCGATTTCGAATCAACTGCAGCGCCGAGCGGTACTTGGACTCAATATACGGATACGAACCCTGCGCCTGTTAATTGGGACACATGGATTCCTGTAGGTTCTGGTAAACCAGCTGGCAGGACAGTAAGTGTAACGGTCGCTACCTATCATTCTTATAGTGGTCAGCAATCGATGCTGATTGATGCTTCCCAAACAAGCCGCGTGTCAATTAATGCAAAGGCACCTGTTGCATCCGGTAAATCATACCGCTTGCAAGTTTGGTACAAAACCGAAAATATTGCAGGTGGCAGCGGCGCTTATTTCCGCACTTCTGTGCTGAATGCTTCTAACACAAAATTAATCGATGGACCTACTTCAACGAAGGTGTATGGTACGAACGATTGGGCGATGCAGCAAGTTTTTATAACGGTGCCGGCTGGTGGTGCCAAATTTTTTGTTGAATTGTTTTTAGAAAATAGCACCGGCAAAGTGTGGTTTGATAACATTCGACTGGAGGAATATGACGGCATAACGGGGTTAGCTCTTGAACCGACGGCAAGGATGATGACGGTTGGGGAGACGAAGCCGCTCACATTAACCGTCACTCCAAATAACCTGCCCTCTCCCAAAGTAATATGGAGTACTAGTGATGAGAACGTAGCTGCTGTTGATCAAGATGGCAATGTAACAGCAGTTGCTGCGGGTGTGGCAACAATCACTGTTGCAACAGAAGACCAGATGATAAAGGCACAAAGTACCATTGGTGTAGACTCCACAGAGACAGCAGCTGCTTACGACCAATTGCGTGAACGCTGGAAGCAGAAGTTAGTAGGTGCTGTAGACGATAACCTCGCTTCTGATCCCGCTATTCAGGGACTAGTAGCTGAGATGGACAATAGTGTATCCAATGCCGCTAAGACTGGTTATCTCGATACGCTTAGTGCTAATGATAGCAGCCGCAGATACTTATGGTCGGATCTTGTCGATAATGCTGACACGAAGGAGCAGCATGCCAACAACATCGTTAGCGAGTTTACTCGTATTAAAACACTTGCAACCGCTTACAACACAAGAGCTTCCCGTTTCTATCACGATCCACAGCTGCGGGATGTAATTATAGGTGCCCTGGATTGGATGTACGCTAAGCGTTATAACGAGCGTTTATCCTACAGCAGCGCCAGCAGCTGGTGGGGATTTGAAATCGGTGCACCGCAGCTGTTAAATGATTGTTTGATCCTTATGTATGATGAGTTGAACGATCAGCAAATAGGCAACTTCATGCGGACAATTGATAAGTATTGTCCTAATCCAACAAAGCGGGTGCAAAATAGCTCCGTGATCGAAACCGGTGGCAATTTGCTGGACAAAGCACTTGTTGTAACTCTTCGCGGCGTAATTGGTAGAAATAGCGCTAAAATTACGCAAGGACGGGATTCGATTGGTTCCGAATTTAACTATGTCACGAAAGGTGATGGTGTATATGAGGATGGTTCACTGGTGCAGCATGCGAATATCGCTTACACTGCTGGCTATGGTGCAGTCTGGCTCAGCCGCACGGCGGACATCACTTATTTGCTCAACACTTCACCATGGCCTGTGACTGATCCACGTGTGGCTAACATTTATAAGTGGGCAAGTGATACATTCGAACCAGTTATTTACAAAGGGCTGTACATGGATATGGTTAACGGGCGGGGGATCTCCAGAAAAGACTCGGGTACGGCTCGCGGCACGATTGTAGCTTTAGCAAGTTTAGCAGAGGGTGCACCACCAGAGGTTAGCGCTAATATTCGCAGTATGGTTAAGGAATGGGTAAGCAAAGATACAACCTTAGATGATTATTATAAAGGCTTGCCGATTTATAGTGTGATGTTGTTGAAGAAAGTAATGAACGATGATACTGTCGCACCGCGCGGTGAATTGTCGCGCAGTTATATGTTCAACAGTATGGCCCGTGTCGCGCATCATCGTCCGGACTACGCTTTTGGGCTAAGCATGTTCTCAGATCGCATTTCTGCCTTTGAAATGGGTAACAAAGAAAATATAAAAGGATGGGATACTGGCCTTGGCATGACCTATATCTATAACGGAGACTTATTGCAATATCGCGATGGATATTGGGCAACGGTTAATAGTTTCCGCTTGCCAGGCACGACGACAGACGGTTCTGGAGAAGGAAAGATGCCGGGCGAATGGGCGTACTATTACAATACGAAAAGTCATGTTGGCGGCGCAACTCTAGATCATTTGTATAGCGCTAGCGGCATGGATTTCTCATTAACGAAAGTAACGGGTAGTGATTTAAGTGGTAAGAAATCATGGTTTATGTTCGATGATGAAATTGTTGCCCTCGGTACAGATATTAGTAAAACATCGGCCGCTACAAAAACGGTAGAAACGATTGTTGATAATCGGAAGTTGAATAGCAGCGGTGATAACGCATTTGTGATTAACGGTGTACAGGTGCCTACAGCATTGGATTATGCAGCAGATATTAATGATGTAAACTGGGTGCACCTGGCGGGCAATGGTGCAGGTTCTGGTGCGGATATGGGCTATTACTTCCCAACTGCACCCACACTCCATGTCGTACGCGAGGCGAGAACAGGCTCTTGGTATGACATAAACAACGGTCAATCGCAAGATAAGCTGACGCGCAACTATGCCAGCATTGCCTTTGATCATGGGAATAATCCACAAGCCGCTAGTTACGAATATGTGTTGCTTCCAGGTAAGACAACGGTACAAACACAAGCTTATAGTGAACAACCGGCAGTAGAAGTGCTAAGCAATACATCAACAGTACAGGCTGTTAGCAATAAGCAGCTTGGCATCACAGCTGCGAACTTCTGGAGTGCGGATACTGCAGGAAGCATCCAAGCTAAATCTGCAGCTACGGTCATCATGAAAGAAGAGCGTGGCGAAATGACAATTGTGATATCCGATCCAACGCAAAAGCAAAACACAGTGACAATTGAAGTCCATCAACCGAACTTGACATTGCTAACTGCAGATACGGGGATGAAAGTTACACCGATACAAGATGGAGTTAGCATTGAAGTCAATACTTCGGGATCGCTCAGTAAGACGTACACAGCAACATTTGATCTCGGCAAGACTTACACCGTAACCATGGAAGGTGTAACAGCAGATAAACAGACTGCTAAGAAAGGTGAAACCGTAACTGTAGTACTAGATACGCCTGTGGGTAAAGTGTTCGACAAGTGGATCGTTACGCCAGCAAGCTTGACGTTAACCCAAGATACAACGAATAACAACATGTATACGTTCATCATGCCAGGTGAAGCAGTTAAAGTAACAGCAACGTATAAAGACGATGCACCGGTAGGTGGCGGATCGACGCCATCAGCGGATCCAACACCAACATCGCCGACACCAACACCTAAACCTAAACCAACTGAACCTGTGAATCCAGTGAAACCTACTGATCCAGTACCCCCTAAAGTAGATTTGTCTGATATCGCAGCTCATTGGGCTAAGGCTGCCATTAAAAAATCAGTTGAGCTTGGTTTTGTAAGTGGCTATGAGGATGGAACCTTTAGGCCGAATGGTACGATAACTCGCGGTGAGATTTCCGCAATGTTAGCTAGAGCGCTAAAGTTGGAACCAGTCAATACAGGGTTTATTTTTGCGGATCAAAGTCAAACACCAGTATGGGCACAGCCATACATTCAAGCGCTTGCTAAAGCGGGATATATATCAGGCTATGAAGATGGTACATTCCGTGCGAATAAAGAAATCACCAGAAGTGAACTCGTTGTTATGATTGTTCGTGCACGGGGTCTTGAAGTACATCCAAATGCAACTCTGACGTTTACAGATGCGGATCAAGTGCCAGCATGGGCTAAGCCTTATGTGGCAACTGCAGAAGAAGCAGGCCTGATTAAAGGAAATGGAGTTGGAAAATTCAATCCTAATGCTGCTGCAACCAGAGCTGAAGCACTTACTTTGATTCTAGGCATGTTAAATGATTTGAAATAAGAGATGCTGTCTATTCAAGCCATCTGCATTAGTCACGTCTTAAGGTCAACGACTTAAGTAGGTGCCAAACTGTATCATCTAAGTGAAGGTGGCTTCCCAGCAGGCTTGAGTTTAGATGAACATATTTCCAGTTTACAGTTAGTAGAGGTTAAAATAACCAATCGAGAGCCAAGGTCCGATTTTTAGGATCTTGGCTTTCGATGTTAAGGTCAAAATATTGCATATATATAAAAAAATAATGCGTGTTTCTACCTATCTTTGATTTGCTATTATTAGCCTAAGTTAGGTTGGGTTTTTAATTTCCATATAGATATGTATGATATCTTTTTATATTTTTCAAGATGTTGCAGCGGGAAAATGAGAGGGGGGAAATGGTAATGAACAGCAGTGGAGTTATAAAAACAGAGCAAGTTAAAGCGGCAGCGTTGGTGCGGCCGTCTGAGCGGCAGTTGGCGATACAAGAGATGGAGTTTTACGCTTTTGTACATTTTACAGTAAATACGTTTACGGACCAGGAATGGGGCAGTGGGCAGGAGCAGCCGGATATTTTTAATCCGACACAGCTGGATGCAAGGCAGTGGGTACGCGCTTGTAAGGCCGCAGGGATGAAAGGGCTGATTCTGACTTGCAAGCATCACGATGGGTTTTGTTTGTGGCCGAGTGAGTATACAGAGCATTCGGTGAAGAATAGCCCATGGAAAGATGGCAAGGGTGATGTCGTTCTTGAGGTGGCAGATGCTTGTCGTGAAGGCGGGTTGAAGTTTGGGATTTATTTATCGCCTTGGGATCGTCATGAGCCGTGTTATGGGGATTCGCCAGCTTATAATGAGTACTTCACCAATCAACTGCGCGAGCTGTTGACTAGGTATGGGGATATTTTCTGTGTGTGGTTTGATGGGGCTTGTGGTGAAGGTCCTAACGGCAAACGGCAAATATATGATTGGAATGGCTATTATGCACTGATTCGTGAATTGCAGCCAGAAGCGAGTATTTCGGTATGTGGGCCGGATGTGCGCTGGTGTGGCAATGAGGCGGGGCATTGTCGCAAGTCGGAGTGGAGCGTAGTACCTGCGCAGCTGCAGGATAAGGAGAGAATTCAGGAACATTCACAGCAGGAAGATAATGCTGAATTCGCCAAGCGTTTCACTTCAGAGGATGAAGACTTGGGTAGCCGCGACATTATCGCCTATGTATCGGAGCTTGTCTGGTATCCAGCGGAAGTGGATACGTCGATTCGTCCGGGATGGTTCTATCATGCGAGTCAAGATGATCAAGTCAAGTCGCTGGATGAGCTGCGGAATGTGTACTATGGTTCGGTCGGAGGCAATGCTACGCTCTTGCTTAATATTCCTGCTGATACGCGCGGTCTGCTCCACGAGAATGATGTGCAGCGGTTGGAGGAGCTCGGGGCTTGGATTAGCAATACGTTTGAGACGAATGTGGCACGCGATGCTGCTGCTACGGCTAGTGAAGCGATGGCTGGATATGAAGCGGCCAATATACTGGATGGCAATCGAGATACGTTTTGGGCTCCTGAGCAAGGTACAGAGGTGGCGAGTATCACTGTCGACCTAGGAACAGAGCAAACGTTTGACCATATCGTACTGCAGGAGTATCGCTATACGCAGAGGATTGAGAGTTTCAGCTTGGAGTATTGGCAAGCCGATGCTGCTGCAACGACAGAGGATTGTACGGATACTGCTGCAGGCAGAGGGACGTGGCAGCCCATTCTGGAGGGTACCATTATCGGTCACAAGCGGATCTGCCATTTCCCAGCCATAAGCAGCAGTCGCTTGCGTCTTCAGATCACTGGCTCCCGCTGGTGGCCAAACTTGTCCACATTCGAAGTGTACAACAGTCAGGATCAGGGTGGTGAAGGGGAATGAATAATCGAAATGCTCATCCGGAAGTGGTCACCTTCGGGGAAAGTATGGCCCTATTGATCGCCGAGGGGGGGAAAGGTCTTGAATATACATCGAATTTGACGCCTTCCTTTGGAGGAGCTGAGACGAATGTAGCGATCGGTTTGTCAAGGCTTGGACATTCCGTAGGCTGGTGCGGTCGGCTTGGAGATGATCCGTTCGGGCAGCGGATTTATAAGATGGTGCGGGGCGAAGGCGTAGATGTTACACGCGCTTCATTCACAGATGAAGCTCCAACTGGACTAATGATTCGAGAGAATGCGGCTGGAAGAAGCTCTGTCTATTATTACCGCAAGCTATCGGCGGCAAGTAAAATGACTCCTGAGCATTTGGATGAGGAATATATTGCTGGAGCAAAGATTTTACATATTACCGGGATTACACCTGCGTTAAGCGCATCCTGCGCGGAGACGGCGGCAGCGGCGATGGACATCGCGAAGCAGCACGGCGTCAAAGTGAGCTTCGATCCGAATTTGCGTTTGAAGCTATGGGATGTGAAAGCAGCCCAAAAGGTTCTGTTGCCATTGGCGCTAAAAGCGGATTATTTCTTACCGGGATTAGATGAATTGAAACTGCTGTATGAGACGGAATCGATGAATGAGATCGTTGCCAAGCTCAGTGAGCTGTCCGCGGTAAGCATTATTAAAGGTGGCGAGGACAAAACCTATATTCTGGAGAACGGTAAACTGTCATCAGTTCCTTACTATAAGGTTGATCATGTAGTCGATACGGTAGGAGCAGGAGATGGCTTTTGTGCTGGATTTCTAGCTGGTTTGCTGCGGGAATATAGCCTTGAAGAGGCGGTTCGTCTCGGTAATTTGATAGGCTCGCAGGTAATCCAGACGGTTGGCGATTGGGAAGGCCTCCCTAGTGGAGCACAAATCGAGCAATTTCTAGCTGGTAAGGTACATGTTGAGCGATAAGATGTGTTTAATTGAGAACTATTAATAGAAACGATATTCGATAAATGGGGAGGAGAACAATATGAAGAAAATGCAGATTATTCAGAAGATTATGCAGGAAGGTGTCGTTGCCGTACTTCGCGGGGAGACGGCAGAAGAAGTTGTTGCAATGGCCGAGGAAGCGATACGCGGCGGAATTAAAGTGATAGAGATTACGATGACAGTTCCGTTTGCATTGAAAGCGATTGAGACACTAGCTCAAAAATATAAATGGGATTCGTCGGATGAATCTACTTATGCGATTATTGGCGTAGGAACCGTACTGGATGCTGAAACGGCACGCGCGGCGATTCTTAGCGGCGCTCAATTCGTAGTGTCCCCTTTCCTTAGCGCTGAGACCGTAACCATGTGCAACCGATATCGCGTACCGGTAATGCCAGGAACGATGACCATCAAGGAAATTAATGAAGCGCTTGAGCTTGGAGCCGATATCGTCAAGCTGTTCCCAGGCAACCTGTATGAGCCATCCGTAATCAAGGCAATCAAAGGCCCATTGCCGCAGGCTAACATTATGCCAACCGGCGGTGTGTCGTTGGATAACCTTGGTGAGTGGGTGAAAGCCGGAGCGGTAGCGGTAGGGATCGGCTCCGATTTGACGAATGAAGCAGTTAAGAACAACGATTTATCGTTGATTCGGAAGAAAGCTGCCGCTTATGTAAATGCCTATCGTCAGGCAAAAGGGATCTAAAATATTCGAAATGATATACGCAGATCGGACGATTCAACATGTATGAATCGTCCGATTTTTTTGTGCGGCATGACCAGCAAATCGAGTGACAAGTATAGGTTGTTGCACGATTCGAATGGATCAGGATGTAAGCAACTGAAGCGTACGATATGTCAATAAACGACACATACATGGTCATAATCGTGCATCTATTTTTAAGTAGATTGTCGATATAATGGTGCGAAGTACGGTATAGGATAGGGGATAAGATACAAGCTATTACACATGATTCTTTGCAGAAATGAGGGTAGCTTAATGAATCATATAAGCAACTATTATTTGCTTGAGCGGACAGCGGCTAGTAAATGGACGGAAGCATTTCCGATCGGTAATGGGCGCTTAGGGGGCGTTGTATATGGTGGGATACAGCGCGAGCAGATTCAATTGAATGAAGATTCGATTTGGTATGGTGGTCCAAGGGATAACGATAATAGAGGTGCGCAAGCGGCGTTGCCGGAAATTAAAAACTTGTTGCTGCAGGGCAACGTGCGCAAGGCAGAAAAGTTAGTGTTGAAGCATATGACGAACGTACCACAATATTTCCACCCTTATCAGACATTAGGCAACTTGTTCTTGGATTTTGATACGGATATAGATGTTCATTCAATTCAGGATTATTGTCGTGAGCTAGATTTGGATAATGCTTTAGTTCAGGTGAATTATGAAGTGGGACGGCAAGACGCAATTCAGTACAGCCGTGAGATATTTTCTAGTGCCGCTGATCAAGTGCTGGTAATCCGGATGACTACGACCGACGCCGCAGGTTTAACCTTTGCAGCTAAATTTGACCGTAGACCATTCACCGGTGAAATCGTTCAGACAGATGATGGACAGGCTATTGCCATGAAAGGACAATTAGGAGCAGATGGTGTACGTTATGCCGTTGTGCTGCGGGCAGTAGTTGAGGGTGGACAATGTCAGACGGCGGGCAGTTATCTTGATATTCGTCAAGCTCGCGCAGTCACGCTTTTTGTAGCAGCGCAGACTTCATTTCGCTGCGCTGATGCTTATGCTGTTGCTTGGCAACAGGCAAAACAGGCAGCTCAAGTGCCATATGAGACATTGAAGCAGCGGCACTTGGATGATTATAAGCCGCTGTTTAACCGTGTGACGTTGGATTTGGAGGCGGGGGAAGGAGAGAGAACTGAGCCACCACAGCAGAAGATTACTAGAGAGCAATGCTTGTCCACGTCGCAGCGACTAGAACGATACCGGCAAGGTACCGCTGATAATGGGCTGGAGGCTCTGTTTTATCAGTACGGGCGTTATTTGCTGCTTGCCAGCTCCAGACCAGGAACTCTGCCAGCTAACTTGCAAGGAATTTGGAACGATAGTTTTACTCCTCCATGGGAATCGGACTATCATCTTAACATTAACTTGCAAATGAACTACTGGCTTGCCGAGACGGGGAATTTAGCGGAATGTCACCTGCCGCTATTTGATTATATTGAACGCTTGGTCATCAATGGACGCCAGACAGCGCGCAACATTTATGGTGCACGTGGATTTGTTGCTCACACGAGCAGCAATCTGTGGGCGGATACAGGCATTTACGGTGAATATGTGAGCGCCAATATGTGGCCGATGGGTGGCGCATGGATTGCGCTGCATATGTGGGAGCACTATTGTTATAACGGCTCACTTTCGTTCTTGCGCGAACGTGCGTATCCCGTGTTGAAAGAAGCGTCGTTATTTTTCATAGATTTCTTATTGGAGCTGCCATCAGGACAGCTGGTGACCGTACCATCACTATCTCCAGAAAACTCGTATCGTAGTGAACAGGGTGAAGTCGGGGCGCTATGCTATGGTCCATCGATGGACTCGCAAATTTTGTATGCGTTGTTTACAGCATGCATCCGTGCTGGTGAGCTGTTGCAACTGGATGAAGGGTATATGGAACAGGTGTGCCAAGAGGACAAAGATTTATTGGCACAGTGGAAGCAAGTACGCAGTAAGCTGCCACAGCCGCAAATCGGCCGCCATGGACAAATTATGGAGTGGGCGGTTGATTATGAGGAAGTAGAGCTGGGGCATCGCCATATTTCTCATCTGTTCGCTTTGCATCCAGGGGAACAGATCATTCCTCATCGCAGCCCTGAACTTGGACAAGCTGCTAAGTTCACGCTGCAGCGGCGCCTAGCCCATGGAGGCGGACATACGGGTTGGAGTCAAGCGTGGATTGCAAACTTCTGGTCAAGGCTGGATGAAGGAGAACAGGCACATCTGAGTTTACGCAATCTATTAAGCAAAGCGGTACATCCGAACTTGTTCGGCGACCATCCTCCATTCCAAATTGATGCCAACTTTGGTGGAGCAGCAGCGATGCAAGAGATGCTATTGCAGTCGCATGGGGATGAAATCCGGCTACTGCCAGCTCTTCCGCTTGCATGGCGGCAGGGTCATGTGACTGGCTTACGTGCCCGCGGTGGATTTACCGTTGATATGGCTTGGAAGGAAGGCAAGCTGCAGCAGGCGCAGATAACGTCTACGCTTGGTAAGCCTTGTGTTATTTATAGTATGGTTCCGCTTACTTTTTGTACTGGTAAGCCATCAATGGCGGTGGCCGTAACACAGCCCGCGCCACATATGTATCAGCTGGATATCCCGCTTGGAGCTACGGTTATAGCAAGCTTAGCGTAGGTTACTATTGAACTAATAACATAAAAAGGAAAAAGTAAAGTCAATTAAGCAAGAAAGTCAAAATTGTTCACAATCGAGCAAAATAATTGACTTACTATTGTTGGGTGCATTCACTATGATGGTTGTAGATCCAATATCGAATGATCGCATTGTTTATTGTGATGATTCCAAGTCTATGAAATCGGGAGGAATTAGAAAAAATGCAAACTATGGAGACGCGCTACGCGTATGCGCCACAATCGATCGCACGCATGACAACAGAAGAATTGCGCAAGGAGTTTCTAGTGGAGCAGGTGTTTGTTCCCGGTGAAATTCGCTTGACTTACTCGCATAATGACCGTTTGATTTTTGGTGGCGTAACACCTACGAAAGAGCAGTTGGAGATTAAGCTTAATAAAGATTTGGGTGTTGAGTATTTTCTAGAGCGTCGTGAACTAGGTGTCATTAATATAGGTGGTCCAGGGTTTATTACGATTGATGGTGTGCGTGAATCGATGAACAATCAGGATGGCTATTATATCGGCAAAGAAACGAAAGAAGTGCTGTTTGCTAGTGCAGATGCTAGTAATCCAGCGAAATTTTACATTGCTTCTAGCCCGGCTCATCACAAATATCCGAATGTACGTATTTCCATTGATAACATTAAGCCAATGGAGACAGGTGCAGATAACACAATGAATAAGCGTAAAATTTATCAGTACATTCATCCGAATGTGTGTCAGTCATGCCAGTTGCAAATGGGCTATACGCACCTAGAAGAAGGAAACGCTTGGAATACGATGCCATGCCACACGCATGAGCGACGCATGGAAGCGTATGTATACTTCGATATGGAAGGGGACAACAAGGTATTTCATTTCATGGGCAAACCTGATGAGACGAAGCATCTCGTTGTCGGCAATGAGCAAGCGGTTATCAGTCCAAGCTGGTCCATTCACACCGGTGTTGGCACTAGCAACTATACGTTTATTTGGGCAATGTGCGGCGAGAATATCACATACACCGATATGGATATGGTCGCTATGGACGATCTAAAGTAGATAGATGAATAGATAGGGTTTATAGAGAGGGGAGTATGAAGAGTTGTCACAATTTTCGGTAGATCAATTTCGCCTTGATGGCAAGGTAGCTCTCGTTACAGGTGCAGTGTATGGGATCGGATTGGAAATGGCATGCGCTATGGCGCGTGCGGGTGCAAAAATTGTATTTAATGCTCGTGAGCCAGAAACGGTAGAGATCGGTATGGCTGCTTATAAGGAAGCCGGCATTGAGGCGCATGGATATGTATGCGACGTGACCGACGAGCCAGGTGTACAAGCGATGGTGCAACAGATTGAAGCGGAAGTTGGAGTCATTGATATTCTAGTCAACAATGCTGGAATTATTAAGCGGATTCCAATGACAGAAATGACTGCGGAAGAGTTCCGTGAAGTCATTGATATTGACTTGAACGGACCATTTATAGTTTCCAAAGCGGTTATTCCAGGCATGATTAAAAAAGGTGGCGGTAAAATAATTAATATTTGCTCGATGATGAGTGAATTAGGACGGGAAACGGTGTCTGCTTATGCTGCTGCCAAAGGCGGCCTCAAGATGCTAACCCGCAATATCGCTTCTGAGTATGGCCAATATAACATCCAATGTAATGGTATCGGACCAGGCTACATTGCTACGCCACAAACAGCGCCGTTGCGTGAGCTTCAAGCTGATGGCAGCCGTCATCCGTTCGATTCATTTATTATTGCGAAGACACCTGCAGAGCGTTGGGGAGAAACTCAGGATTTAGCAGGTCCTGCGGTATTCTTAGCTTCGCCAGCTAGTGACTTTGTCAATGGACATATTTTATATGTTGACGGTGGAATCCTTGCCTATATTGGTAAGCAGCCTTAATTTCGAATAGTAAGATGAAAATATAGAGACTAACAGGAGTACGTTGCTGTTAGTCTTTGTAATTTATCTGATGTGTACGATGTGAGTTATGAGGTTTGTTGTGCTGTGAAAACTGTTGAAGGAAGCGTGAGTAATCGTGAAGGAGAAAATACGTAGCATGCAGTGGAATCATCGTGATGATGTTGCGGAAGCCCTGTTGATGTTAGTACAGCCGCTAAGGTCGCGGGCGGCAGAGCAGCCTGGACACTTAGCATTAGGAAGCCACGGCACGGTCTATACCGAAAATCGCAGAGATGCCGAAGGATTCTTACGAATCCTGTGGGGATTGGGGCCTTTCCTCGTTCATTATGATGACGAGCAGCTTCAGCATCAATGGATGCGTGGACTAGCGGAGGGGTGCAACCCACACAGCGAGCATTATTATGGCAAGACGATGGATGGCGATCAGCTGCTGGTCGAGATGGCTTCTATCGCGACTACACTGCTGCTTGCACCACACAAAACTTGGGATACTCTTTCGAAGACAGAACAGCAGCATTTGGCGGACTGGTTATGGCAAATTAATGAACGCCGTTTGGCACCGAATAACTGGCACTTCTTTCGCATCTTAGTGAATGTGGCACTGAAGCGACTTGGCATGAAGTATTCTCAGGAGAAGATCGAAGAAGATTTTGCCCTGATTGAGTCTTGCTATGTTGGCGATGGCTGGTACTTTGACGGTGTGGATCAGCAGTTTGATTATTACATCCCATGGGCGTTCCATTATTATAGTTTAATCTACGTTGCGTTTATGGCGGATGAAGATCCGGAGCGGGCAGCTAGGTTGAAAGAGCGGGCTATACTTTTTGCGCGCAGCTATCAGTATTGGTTCGATAGCAAGGGAGAGGCGATTCCTTTCGGTCGCAGTCTAGCGTATCGATTTGCGCAAGCAAGCTTCTGGAGCGCGCTTGTGCTGGCCGATGTTGAAGCGCTGCCATGGGGCGTCATTAAAGGATTGTATGCGCGCAATATGCGAAGCTGGATGAATCATGATATTTTTACGACAGATGGCGTGCTAAGCGTAGGCTATCACTATCAGAACTTGGTGATGGGCGAGGGCTATAACGGTGCGGGTTCCCCGTATTGGGCGTTCAAAAGTTTCTTATTGCTTGCAGTTTCGGATGAACATCCTTATTGGCAGGCAGAGGAAGTAGAGCAAGAGGTATCACCAGGCCGACTGCCGCTGCCGAGCATGAAGGCGATGATTGAACATACGCATCATTCACAACATGTGCTTATGTATCCAGTAGGTCAATTTATTGGCTATCAGAACCATGCTTGCGCCAAGTACTCTAAATTTGCCTATTCGACTGTATTTGGCTTTAGTGTGCCGCGCAGTAATTATTACTACTATGAAGGTGCTTTTGATAGTGTGCTTGCTGTTAGTGAGGATGGCGTACATTTTCGTGATAAGCCGCTCGATTCGAGCTATGAGCTGCATGAAGATCGACTTATACATAACTGGAAGCCGCAAGTCGGAGTTAAAATTCGCAGTACGATTATCCCTTGTGGCGACAGCCATGTACGCATACACGAATTGGAAACTAGCCGTGCCTTAATTGCCTATGATGCCAGTTTCTCAGCGCCGTTCGCCACGGTTAGCAGTGATGACGCAGCCGTTGTCAAGACAAGCTGGGCAAGTTACGATTCGCCTGTCGGGAGCACCATCGCCAAGGCGGTTAGAGGATTCACACAAGCGGAGATGATCCGAACCGAGCCTAACACCAATGTATTCTATGAGCGTACTCTGATGCCTGCACTGCGAGCTGAACTTCAGCCAGGGACACATTTATTAGTTAGTGTGATGGCAGGAGTTCCTGCTGGCTGTGAGTCGCAGCTGCCTGAGGTAAGGCTGACATCGGATCGCGTAATTGTGCACCATAACGAGCAGACGACAACGGTTAAGGTGAAGTAGAAGGCAAGCGAATACAACAAAAAAGTCAAAATTGTTCACATTTCACACAAATTAAGGCGTACATTCTGCGGAATGTATCCGCTATCATAAGGAATGCATTGAGTTATTTTTCTGGGAGAGGGCTGAAATGCAGATGTCTACAGAGGGAACGCAAACAACGGTCATGCAAGCAAATAAACTTTACACACAAGCAATTGAAAATATTCTAGCGAAAACGCTGAACAATATGGATAAGTTTGGAACTCAGTTTCCGCATGTTAGCCTTGATGGGAAATATCAACTGAATGATAACAACGACTGGACCAATGGCTTCTGGTCGGGAATATTGTGGTTATGCTATGAATATTCACAAGATGAACGTTATCGGCAGGCAGCAGAAGCTACAGTGGCTAGTTTCCATCAGCGGTTTGAGCAAAAAGTTGTATTGGATCATCATGATATTGGCTTCCTATTCAGCTTGTCTTCCAAAGCGCAGTGGATCATAACAGGCGATGAACGTGCTCGTGAGTTGACACTGGATGCAGCTGATCATTTATTGAAGCGTTGGCGTGATACGATCGATGGAAGCGGATACATTCAAGCTTGGGGAACGAGAGATAACGAGCAAGAAGCGGGTCGTATCATTATCGACTGTTTGCTTAATCTGCCATTGTTGTATTGGGCAAGCGAACAGACGGGTGATCCGAAGTATCGAGAGATTGCAGAAATCCAAGCAGAGAAAACGCGGCGCTATATCGTTCGTGGAGATGATAGCTCATACCATACGTTCTTCTTCGATACCGAGACGGGGGTTCCAATCGGCGGCGCGACTCATCAGGGCTATAGCAACGGTTCGACGTGGACGCGGGGGCAAGCTTGGGGCGTATATGGCTTTGCACTTTCCTATCGTTATACGGGAAATACAGCATTTTTGGAGACATCTAAGCGTATGGCGCGCTACTTCCTTGAGCATTTGCCTGAGGACAGTGTTGCTTATTGGGATTTCAATGCGCCTGTAACGGCTGATACATATCGCGATAGTTCAGCTTCAGCGATTGTAGCTGCCGGACTGGCAGAGCTTATCTCACATTTGGATACAGCTGACCCCGATCGTCCTTATTTCGAGAAGATGCTATCAACCAGTATGGAGTCGCTGATTACCAACTATGCTACGATTGGTGACGATGCAGCGGAAGGTTTGCTTAAGCATGGCTCGTACTATGTCCATGGTGGGTTGTCCCCTGATGATTATATGATTTGGGGCGATTATTACTACTTGGAAGCGCTCATGCGTCTTACACGCGGTATTCCTGGCTACTGGTATGAGCGTAAATAGAAATAGGAAATAAAGTCGATGATTTGGCTTGAACAGTAACGGAAATGATGAAGGATTGAAGGAAGGGAAGTGACGCTAACCTCATGTTCCATTTAACTTACTATAAACGAATGTTACTTTCCTTCATGCTATTTATTATCGTACCGATGGTTGCTGTATCTGTGCAATCTTTTTATCTAATTAAAGAATCGATGCTGGATAAGCTGCATGCAACGAATGAAAACATGTTGAACGTAATCGGTGCAGAATTTAGCAAAACGATCGATGATGCTACATTTGCCTCCCATTTCATTGTAAACGATGAAGGCTTCAAAACTAGCTTACGTAATTTCGCTGATGTGAAGCAATTAAATAGTTATGCTGATTATGAGAATTTCTCACAAATCAAAGCTGTATTTTCGCTTATCAATTCGAAAACGTTGAATAGGCAGACGCAGATGTACTTAATTAACCGCCAGCAGTTTATTATCCCTTCAGGAGATGATGAACCGGCGAAACTACTACCACATTTACCTGAATTGTATAGCAAAATTAATTTCCAGCAGCCAGAAAGGCTGCAGTGGTTAGGACTACTCGAGGACAAGGGAGCTAGTAAATATTATATTGCTCGTGTCATCTATGATCGCGTTAGTAAAGAGCATACGGCCGTGCTGCTGATTGGAATTGAACAGTCCTATTTCGAAAAAGCATTACAATCTGTGAAGTCATGGGATGTTGCTCTCTTGGATGAGCATGGTGACCGGATTGCTGGCTCAACACAATTGCTTGCATCCGATTCAAATAAGGTGGACGATCGAATGCGCTCGGAAGTCGTGCTGAGCAAAAACGGGTGGAAGCTTGTGTATGAGATGAGCAACAACACGTTTAGAGGCATCATTTCAAAGACGCTTTATATCGGTTCTGCTGAAGTCATGCTTTTTGTCATTATATTCTCTTTGTTTGCACTGCTGATCTCTAAACGATTGCATCGTCCAATTGAGCAATTACAGCAGGTTGCAGGACAATTTGGCAACGGTAAGCTAGATGTTAGGCTGCAAGTTAAGGGAGATGATGAGCTAGCAGCGGTTAGCAAGACGATTAACTTGATGTTGGATCAGCTGCAACAGTCCATTCATGACATGGAACGGCAACAGGAGCAGAGACGAGTGTTGGAGCTTGAGGCGCTGTTTATGCAAATTCGTCCCCACTTTCTGTTGAATACGCTTAACTCAATTAAGTGTAGCTTAATGTTGCAGAAAGATCGCCTGCATAGCGGCATGATTGACTCTTTAATGAGCTTACTGCGTGCCTATATGAATTTCAATGCACTAGCAACACTGCAAGAAGAGTGTGAGTTAATGGGTCACTACATTGATATTATGCAAATGCGCAGTGATATTCCAATCCAACTGCAAGTCGATGTAGAGCCGCAATTGCAGATGCTTAAGTTTCCAAAGTTATTACTACAACCGTTAGTTGAAAATGCAATTTTACATGGGTTTGTCGATACTGATGTAGATATAGAGGGCAATGATAGTGGGCGCCAGCAATCTCAAATTTGGATTTCCGTCTATCAGGACGCGGATACCATCGTCATTGAGGTTGCCGACAACGGAGCAGGTATGGATGAGTCTTTGTTGCATCGCCTGAATGAAAGTGTGTTGCGTTGCAGTGATGAACCTGATCCTAGTTATAAGCGGGTCGGATTGGTTAATGTTGCTCAACGCTTGAAACTATCTTTTGGTTCAGAGGCTGCGCTTTCTTTTGCTCCTAACAGGTATGACGGTATAACGGCACGAATGCAGATTCCAGTGACATCAAGCGGGGGGACCACCAGTGATATACAAAGTGATGCTTATTGATGATGATGTGCCAATGCTCAAGCTATTGCAGCAAATGATTGATTGGGAACAATTACAGTTGAAAGTTGTAGCTGCCACCTATTCCAGCGTAAAAGCAGTACACCTATTTCAGCAGACCGTTCCAGATATTGTGATAACAGATATTGGCTTGCCACAAAAAAATGGGATTGAGTTAGCCGAACAGTTTCGCCAACTCAAACCTGACGTGCGCGTCATTTTCTTAACCTGTCATGAAGACTTCAACTACGCGAGACAAGCACTTAAGCTTCAAGCTGACGATTATTTAATTAAAGATCAGTTAACAGAAGAGCAGTTGCAACAAAGTCTGCATAAGTC
The DNA here is from genome assembly GCF_001680695.1 of Paenibacillus sp. KS1. Lineage (NCBI taxonomy): Bacteria > Bacillati > Bacillota > Bacilli > Caryophanales > Paenibacillaceae > Paenibacillus > Paenibacillus sp. KS1. The sequence continues at coordinate 28,529 of NZ_MAIS01000053.1, forward strand.
GCTGCGCTTACTGAAAAAACAATCATCGTCTGTCAGTGTACAACCTTCAAGCTACAATCAACAGTTGCTCAAACAAGGTTTACTACAGAGTGTGCTTGATCGAACGAATGTTGACGAAATCCTTAAATATGCTGCTGGCATTGGAGTAAGGTGGAACTGTCCTTGGTATATGCTCAGTCTTGTGCATGTACAATATGCTAGTTACGATGAACATTACTCACAGCAATCGTTATCGTTAATTTGCTATGCCGTCTACAATATTGCGGAAGAATTAGCACGCAAGTTTGAAGGGATCACACCATTTTTGCAGCAACAGCATCTAGTTATTGTGTATAACTATCACGATAATTTAGCAGATAACACCGTGTTGCACTTCAACAGCTATTTGCAAAAATTGAAAGAACGAGTTGCCCAATATATGAAATTGCAGCTTGTAAGCGTCATGGTAAGTGATAAGCTGCAACTTAAGCAAATGGGTACTTGTTATCACTCCTTATTGCGCCATAAATATGAGTTCTATGTTGGGGAGTCGATGCAGATTGCCGATCGCCAGCAGGCGATGGGATCAACATGGCTGCAATTGCCTGCAGGGGAGTTGGACAACTATAAAGTTGAACTGAAGCAGGCGCTCGCTATTCATGATATAGATGGTATACAACGTATTATCGGGAGTATGAAGCAACATTTTCAAGCAAGGATGATTGAACCTGCTTCATTCATGCATGAGCTGCAAGTCTGCTTACGCGAGCTGACGATTGCAGCTTCGGTTAGACTTGATGAAGCGATCTTCAATTATATGGAGCAGTCACGAACCCTTGTTGATGTGCTTGCATTAGCGGAACGCACGCTAACCGCGATGGCTTTGCCTAGCGATAAACAGGGGAAACAAGGGCAAGGTACACTAGCTAATAGCTATGAACCTAAGTTACAGCAAATTCAACATTATATCGAACAAAATTTAGCTGATAGTATTACTTCCATTGATATTGCGCGCTATCTGTATTTGAATCCAAGTTACTTCTCACGCTATTTCAAACGCATGACTGGCAGCAATTTCACGGATTATGTACATCAGTATAAGATGAACATTGCTTCACAAATGTTGAAGACATCTGGGCATACGCTGGAACAGATCGCATTGACACTAGGTTACTCAGACCGTACCTATTTCTCTAAAGTGTTCAAAAAGTATATGGGCGTAACACCGAGTGAGTATAAGAACGAATGCTCGTAAATCTATCAAAAATAACGGAAGAAAGAGATGATCATCTTATGACACCACTAACGCAGTTTACGATTGAAATTCACGATGCAAATCATACCGTATTGGCAGCTACTTCTGATCACGGGCAAGCCCAGCTTGTATATCATCAGCCCTATCAAGAGGGTGACCAAATTGTTGTAAAGAGCGAGCATCCCAATCAATATGTAATGTTGCAGCTTGATGATACGATGCCAGAAACGTTCGTATATTTAGCGACAACTTGCTATCGGCTTACGATTCCATTTGGAGAGAAGAAAATCTCCTATAATCCGAAATCATATAGTGGTGACATCCATGCCCTTAGTGTGCGTCTAGCGACTGAAGCGGAAATCTCCAGTTACAAAAATGTAGCCCTGAATCCATTCGACCAACACGAGAATGACAGTTGTTATCCGCATGCGGTTGCGAATGTGGAAACACGCGGTGAGTCCGTGTTTGCCGCACGCAATGCCATTAATGGCAACTGCTTTAATGCAGGTCACGGGGCATGGCCATTTGAGTCGTGGGGAATTAACCAGCAAGATGACGCTGAAATGAGCGTGCAATTTGGACGCACTGTAGAAATTGACTGCATTGCTCTTACGCTGCGAGCAGACTTTCCCCATGATAACTATTGGGAGCAAGTAACCGTCTGCTTCTCCAATGGTGATTGTGAGACGATTCATCTCACGAAAACAAATGCGAAGCAGGTCTTTAAGCTTACGCCGCGTCAGGTGGAGTCATTGACAGTAAAGAACTTAATCAAGTCCGCTGACCCGTCGCCGTTTCCTGCACTAACGCAAATTGAAGCTTATGGCTATGAAGTAAAGTGAGCGAATAAAAGATATAGATCTGAGCCTGCTGTGGGCAGGGAGGTCTATATCTTTTTTTTTGTGATGTTTTAAAACAATGTTGAAACTATATAACTTTTAAGGGAAGCCATTTTGACTTCCCTTAATTCGCTTTTATTATCATTTAACGTATATATGTTTTTTCAGCCATTGTCTGAAATACTGCAACTGTTCCTCAGTATGGAAATAGTGTTCTCCATTCTCCATTACTTGCAAATTACAGTTAAAACGTTTATTAAATTCAGATACAACGTCAAATTCACATACGCTATCTTCTGAACCATAGAGAATGGAAGTTGGAATATTCCAAGCAACAATAGGATGTTCTTTCACATAACAGTAGTAATCCCAATAGAGAGTCTGTCCAATAGGTGTAGCAATTTCTTTCTCTATTTTTAGTCTACTCTCACTTACGTTAAACCATGTCATCATATTATTTATAATACGTTCCATATTTACCACAGGAGAGAGAAACAAGCACTGCTTCAACGGCTCATGGCTATATGCTAATAGGCTAAAATATGCTCCCATGCTACAAGCAAATAGGCTTATATGATTTGATAACGATTTTGCATAGGTCATAATTGTATGAAGGTCTTGAACACAGTTTTGAACGTTGCAAAGATAAGGTTCATCCTTACGATCACCATGTTGAGGTAAATCAAAACTAAGTACTTGATATCCTAATGCTGTTGCTTCTTCTGCAAATACAATAATCGAGTCATCTGCCTTGTTTGACATGTTACCATGCACCACCACAAATAACTTATCTGATTTGTCACCCCACAAAATCGCTGGAATATTTTTTATTTTCAAATTATTTTTTATCATTATAATTTATCCTCCATTTTCTAATTCTTGTTGTGTCATTCTACCTCTACATAGTAACTCCCTAATTAGTTTTGAATGAAGTCAAATAAATTGATTTTCCATATAATACCTCCAAACCTGTATATATGGCTTAATTATACTATGTGTTTTCTATTAATATATTAATTTTCAACATCTATTTAAACGTAGCCATTTTTTTAAGCAAAGGTCAAAATTTTACCCGTGGAAGGTCATAATCCGTCCTTGGGTCTCTCCTTCTCGCTGAGTATGATGGAATCAACAATCAGTTATTTGGAAGGAGCATGTTTCAAATGGTCGAGCAGAACCAGAACAAACAAGGCAGAGGGCGCCTCACCATCCCTACCGACCTTGATGTCGTAGGTGAAACGCTGAAAACGATGGAATTGTGGGGCGCTGATGCTGTGCGCGATGCAGACGGCACCACTTTTCCGCAAGAGCTAGCTGAATGTGGAGCGAAAGTATACGCTACTTACTATACAACCCGTAAAGACAACAATTGGGCGAAAGCAAACCCTGACGAAGTGCAGCAATGCTATATTTCAACGAAATTTGTTCCTGCCACAGGCGCTGAACTTTCCATTCGTTTATTAGAAGGGATTAGCGAAGACTTATTGCAAGTCAACAACCGCGATGATATTTACCGCTGGTGGGAAGTTATCGATCGTACCACTGGCGAGGTCGTACCTACGAATCTCTGGAGCTATGATGAAGCTAGCGGCTGTGTAATGATTACGAACACGATACCTTACCATGAGTATAGCGTGAGCTTCTTAACCTATCTGATTTGGGATCCCGTTCATATGTACAACGCCGTCGTGAACGATTGGAAAGATTTCGAACGACAAATTACGTTTGACGTACGTCAGCCTAAGACACGGGAATACTCCAAAGGCAGACTTCGTGAATTTTTGCTGGACAAGCCTTATGTAAATGTAGTGCGGTTCACAACGTTCTTCCATCAGTTCACACTCATTTTCGATGAACTGCGTCGTGAGAAATATGTGGATTGGTACGGCTATTCCGCGAGCGTCAGCCCTTATATTCTCGAACAGTTCGAGCGTGAAGTTGGCTATAAGTTCCGTCCGGAATATATTATTGACGAAGGGTACTACAACAACCAGTATCGGATTCCTTCCCAACAATACTTGGACTTTATGGCCTTCCAACGGCGCGAAGTGGCGGGGTTAGCCAAAGAGCTCGTTGATATTACCCATGAAGAAGGTCGCGAAGCGATGATGTTCTTAGGGGACCACTTTATTGGTACTGAGCCTTATATGGATGAGTTTAAAACCATCGGGCTGGATGCAGTCGTGGGCAGTGTCGGCAATGGTTCGACATTGCGTTTAATTAGCGATATTCCTGGGGTGAAATATACAGAAGGGCGCTTCCTGCCATACTTCTTCCCGGATACGTTCCATCCTGGCGGGAATCCAACGGCAGAAGCTCAAGAGAACTGGTTAACGGCAAGACGAGCTATTTTGCGTAAGCCTGTAGATCGCATTGGCTATGGCGGTTACTTGAAGCTGGCGCTGGACTTCCCAGACTTTGTTGATTATGTAACGCAAGTTGCCGATGAATTCCGCGATTTATATGAGAAGGCACGCACGAAGCCAATGTGCTTAGCTAAAGTTGCTGTACTGAACTGCTGGGGGAAAATGCGCTCTTGGGGCTGTCATATGGTGCATCATGCGCTGTACCAGAAACAAAACTACAGCTATGCGGGCATTATTGAAATTTTGAGCGGAGCTCCTTTTGATGTATCGTTCATTAGCTTTGACGACATTCGTGAGCAGCCGCAGCTGCTCAATGATATCGATGTCATTATTAATGTCGGTGACGCTGACACCGCACATACCGGCGGTGACAACTGGAAAGACCCATATATTGTTGAGCAAATCCGTGCATTTATTGCTGGCGGAGGCGGCTTTATCGGGGTAGGTGAACCTTCTGCGGTTCAACATCAAGGTCGTTTCTTCCAGCTGGGCGATGCTCTTGGCGTTGAGCTGGAGCGCGGCTTTACCCTCGGCTACGATAAATATAATTGGGACGAAAAGCCGTCTCACTTTATTACCGCCGATATGAATGGTGACATTAACTTTGGTGAAGGCAAGAAAAATGTATACGCAACGAACGCTGATATTTTAGCTTGCAAGGATAAAGAAGTGCAGTTTGCAGTCAATAACTACTTCGGCGGTCGATCTGTCTATATCGGTGGACTGCCGTATAGTGCGGAGAACGCCCGCTTGCTGCATCGTGCAATATTATGGTCATGCAGCAAGGATCACGAATTGTACAATTGGTTTAGTTCGGATGCCCATACGGAAATCCATGTCTACCCAGAAACAGGTACGTATTGCGTTGTCAATAACACGGCAGAGCCGCGCAACACGACTGTGTACGCGAATGGCAAGAGCTTCGAATTGGAGCTCAAGGGCGGCGAATTGCGTTGGTTTGATATGTAAGTTTACGTCGCATTACAATTGAATAACAATTAGATTAGGCTGGGCAATTAGTGAGATAATTGTTCCAGCCTAATCCTGTTTTTGGCTGACATCGAATACGTATTAGCAAATGTTCTTATTCTTCTATTGTGATACGAACAGAACGTATAATAGAATCCAGATATGTGAAACCCTTAAAAGCATACCGTCGATCCTCAATCGAATTTCTACGTTAATATTATCACCTATTGCTACATTCATTACAGCCATTCTATTTAAAACCAGATCGCTTGATTCTATAATATTTTTATGAAGTCTATAATTTTGAAAATGCGAATTCATCGAAAGAAAGGGATGGACATGATGGAAGGTAGGAGTGAAGAGCGCGGTAGATATATGGAAGCCTATCATATATGCGACAATGTAAAGTTATACAGTAAATATTCGGGAAACAGCACGCCGAGCGTCATTTTTATCGCCGGATTAGGTGATAGCTGTGAGACATGGGAGGTGGTGCAGAACAGAATATCAGAGGTAGCGTCAACGTTTTCTTATGACAGGGCAGGTATTGGCAGGAGCCAATCCGTATCAGGAACACGAACATGTCGCTGTTTAGTCGAAGAACTTTCCGAATTGCTGCGAGTGCTTAACGTAGAACCTCCTTATGTATTGGTGGGGCATTCCTTCGGCGGCTTAGTCGCTAGATTATATGCAGGCCTTTATCCGCAAGACATATGTGGAATCGTGCTGGTAGATGCAGCACCTGAATACAAAGAGTTGGCATACGAAAAGGTGATTCCGAAAGAACGGATTGCGGAAAATAGGGAATATCTGTTGAACCCATTGCAGAATAGTGAGCGAATCGACAAGATACGAAGCTATGAGCAAATTGCCGAACATGTACAACTATATGACATTCCACTTTCTATTATCATAAGAGGGTTGCCCGATGAGTACCATGAAGGATGGCCTCACATGGAAATATTAGAAATGGAACAAAAGCTGCAAGCCGAGTTTCAGCGATTGTCGACGTCAAGCAGGATTCGAATAGCCAATCAGAGCGGACATTACATTCATCATGATGAACCTGAGATCGTAGTAGAAGAAATCATGAATATGCTAGAGGAGAGTAGAAGTTGAGCAATTCTCTCTCAAATCCCCGTAGAATCGGCATGAACGAGCCACTCTACGGGGATTTTTATGTACATAAATTATAAAAATGGCACAGAATGCGACTCCAATATCAAAACTCTATGCAATATCGAATTTCCTCAGCCTTTTGCTGAAATCCGAGTGACTCGTACAATCGCAATGCCGTTCGATTATCGGTTAATACCTCTAAACCTGCACGTGGAATGTCATGAGACTTTGTATATTGGAGTGCTTGAGCAAGCAGGAACTTCGCAAGGCCCTGCCCACGCCATTGCTCGCGAACGAATACATTTTCGATGTGAGCTGTCTCGTCTTCTCTCCATGTCAATAGACCGGCTACGACCGTATCCCCTTGGCGGACAACCATGGATGCCCAAAGAGGATTCTTCTGAAATTGAATAAGTCTGTCAAACCCAAGCGGATTATCTGGCCAAATTTCTGTATCGATATCCAGATAGGCAAGAGTTTCTTCAGACGTATCCAAATTCCAATGGGAAAATTGATAAGCTTCTGGCAATTGCAGCTTTGGAATTGGTGCTTCTATCATTCGTTCCATATGATATAGACTAATCAGATGACGGAATCCACGCTGCAGGAAGAATTGATTATTCGCCTCTTCTGTTGAATCATGGCCAACACAGAGTCTCGTTCCGTATTCGGTAGAAAGTGTTGCCTTCAATTCGATGGCTCTTGCGTACAGCAGCTCATAAATGCGGTCAAGCAACACATAGTCATGCTCACGTTCTGGGATAGCCTTGATATTGACGTAAATAGCATGCTTGTTCTCCTGTGCGCGGCCGGGCGGTACAATATTAATGATACCGACTTGCCCCTTGGCAACCATCTTGCCATGTTCAAAGGCACAATATACGTTGCTCCAGTTTGCTTCCTCGCCTACCCACCAAAATATCGCATTCGGACGCGATGTAACAGCTTGATATAACTCCCCCAATAATGGCATGTCCTCTTGTTGAAAATGACGAGTCTGCAATTCAGTCGTTGTATGCTCCATTCGTTACCTCTCTCTGTAAGTAATAATTTCGTGCTGGCAAGGTTGTTCTGCTCCTTTTCCACTATAGTATACAAAAACTCGGTTGACAATATATTCCTCAATTGTGTATTATCTATTTTAACATCCATCTAATTTGATGGTTATCTAATTTGATTGTTGTTTAATTCGCGCATGTTCTGCGATTATCGCATCATTACTTAAATAAGCTGAGGAGGAGTGAATGCCTGTATGCAGTTAGACAAGGTGGTTGCCTATCATAAGGCGTTGGCAGATCCAACACGTGTCAAGATGCTCATCTTGCTTGCGGAAGGTGAGCGGAATGGTCAGGTGTTAGCGGAGAAGCTGTCGGTTACTCCTGCCACGATTACTCATCATGCGGCCAAGCTTCGCGAAGCGAGCCTTATCAACGAACGAAGAGAGAAGAACACGATTTATTTTTCATTAAATGATTATCTTCTAAAGAATAATGCTGCTGCGGCTATCAATCTCATTTACCGTGGAGCTGATGGAGGTATAGGGATGTTGAATGAGGAACAGAAGCGTTTGAGGGATTCGGTGATTCGAAATTTCTTCTCGAAAGAGGGCAAGCTCAAAAATATCCCGTCGCAGTTGAAGAAGAAGCTTATCATCCTGGAGCATATGGTGACTAATCTGGAGGCGGGACGCAGATATAGCGAGAAGGAAATCAACGAATACATTATGACCTACCATGAGGATTTCGCAACGATTCGCCGGGAGTTCATTATGCATCAATTTTTATTCCGAGAAAAGGAGATTTACGAGCTGAACCCGCAGGAAATGTGGGCAAAGTGGGTGAATCTTGCTTGAGAACGAGAAGCGACTGTTCTGCTGGATACCGTGGGAAATCCGCGAGTATCCAGCGATTTTTCAAGCAGATCGAGCAAGACGAATTGCCGGTTCATAGTTTGATCGTGTGTCACCATGGTTCTACGATTGCAGAGTTCTGGCGCGAGCCGTATCGCAAGGATTGCCCGCAACTGTTGTATTCCGTAAGCAAAAGTGTGACCTCCATTGCGGTTGGCATTGCATGGGACATGGGGCTTATCTGTCTGGACGAATCGGTCATTTCATTCTTTCCCGAGCGGCTGCCAGAGCGAGTATCCGACAAACTATCCACGATGACGATCCATCATCTGCTATCTATGACAGCAGGTCATGAGGGTGATATTTACCCTGTTGTGGCTAAGGAACAGGACTGGGTCAAGGCATTTCTAGCGCAAGAGGTGGATCATGAGCCAGGTACTCAATTTCAATATAGTACACATTCGACCTATATGCTGTCTGCCATATTGGAGCGGGTAACGGAGCAGAATCTAGTCGACTTTCTCATGCCTCGATTATTCGAGCCGTTAGGCATCGCTAGACCTGTATGGGAAACCTGTCCGATGGGAGTTACTGCTGGGGGGATGGGGCTGAGTCTAACGACGAGTGACGTAGCGGCATTCGGTCAGATGCTGCTGAACAAGGGCATGTTCAAGGGAGAGCGCATCGTGTCAGAACAATATATTCAGATGGCGACAAGCGAGCAAAGCGATAATCGCAAAGGAGCCAATCGAATCGATTGGGCTCAGGGCTATGGCTATCAGTTCCATCGCTGTCGAGATGGCTGCTTTCGGGCAGACGGGGCTTTTGGTCAGTTATGCTTCGTCTCTACGAAGGATGGGATTGTTATTGCTGCGACGGCTAGCTATCCGACTATGGATATGCTGCAGACACTTCTGAATCTCATTTATGAACATCTCCTTGACGAAGTTGACAGCAGTGGTGATACTCGGGAGCATCCGCATGAAGGCGTGGAGCAAGAGGGTCATCCATTAAATATTGATTATTCCAGTCAGTGGCCTTCCGTTGAGTCTTGGTCTTGGACGGTTCCGTTGCACAGAGAAGCGCGGCATACAGTAGGGGGAAAGCATGCCCAACAAGTACTGGAACTGCCGGAACTACATCAGCATGTGTACGTCATGCAACCAAATGCAAGTGGATTGAAGCAGGTCAGCTTCGATGCTCAAGGTGAGACGATGCAGCTTCATTTGTTCTATGGAGATGAGCGGGATATTGCTGTGCCTATAAACGCAGCGCAGCCGATGCGTACGAAGGCTGTATTTTACAAAGATCTATCCATGTCCCTGCAGGAAGTCGTTGTATACGCATCGTGGGTGAACGAATGTACGCTGCAAGCCAAGCTATTTTATATCGAAACGCCTTATGTGGTGACCTATATCATGAAGTTCCATCCGGGGTCGATCGACTTGGAGTTTGCTATCAATGTGTCTTTTCATTTATCCAGTTTCACAGCCGTAGGGTACAAGGTAAACTTGTAGTATGTAGGAAGTGTATTGTGTATTCCATATCGAATGTAAGCCATGTCAAAGTGCGGGTAGTCATTTGGCATCTGTGGTTTTGTAGCGTGGTATTATAGCATGATTAGGGTGTAGCTTGAGATACGGATGGCATAACGTTTGCATCATGGATGTGATTGCGTATAATTATGGACAGCACGATAAGGGAAGGAAATGACACGATATGAACCAGAACTCCAAGAAGAGCATCATTGATAAATTAAATTTGAACAAATACCCGATGAAATTAATCTTAAACAAACCTGACGATATGTCGGACTTCGATGGGTTGGATTATGACACTGCGATCAAGCGGGACAGCTATGATCTTATTTTTGCCTTCATCTACTCGCTAGAGCAATTTACAGAGCTGGTACAAATAGTTATCGATAAGCAGTTGCTGAACAACAAGGGATATCTATTTACCGCTTATCCGAAGAAAAATAATCCTAAATACGAGCAATATATTGAACGCGACAGCTTCTTCAGCATCGGATTCGTTAATGAAGACGGCTATGTAGGAAGCAGCGATATTAAATTCGCACGGATGGTCAGCTTGGATGACGTCTTTACCGTAATCGGCTTGAAGTCCGAAGCCAAAAAAGCAGCCAAATCAGCATCTTCGAAAAAGAGCCAATGCGTTGATGATTATGTTGAGCATGTTGCAGATATTCAGGCATATTTAGCAGGCAGTGCGGAACTGGAGTTTTACAACAGCCTGACACCGGGATATCAAAAGGACTGGGCGCGTTACGTGTACAGTGCTAAGCGGAAGGAAACACAGGACAAAAGGCTTGAAGAAATGAAGGCGATCTTGGCCGAAGGATATAAATCTTTTGATTTGTATCGCAGACGGGATAAGTAGTGCATCATGTGTTTGTGGGGGAGAGACAATGAGCCACGCTTTTGCAAAAGAGATTCACAACTGGGATTCATGGGGAGCGGTGTATCAATCGATTGAGGATTTTCGTCAGCTCATTGAAGTCATTTACCGAAAAGAAAACCTGAGCGGGGCAGAGCACATATTCCAGTTGACGCCGGGTACAAATGCGGTATTTCGTGCCGGCAGCTATGTGATTAAAATCTTTGCACCCAAGGAATCTGGAGCAAATACAGATGCTGAATATCAAGCAGAAATAAGTGCCATGGAGCGCGCTATCCAGCAGGGCATCCACGCACCGAATGTGATCGCAGCGTCCTATATTCAAGATAATTATTTGTTCCGATACATCATCATGGACTTTATTCAAGGTCAGGAAGCGGGTAAGGTGCTCTCAGGTTGGACATTCCCCCAGAAGGAAGCGTTCGTCAAGCAGTTGCTTGCTAATTTGGACAAGCTGAATACGTTGCCTTCGGAGCATGTTGATGCAAGTGCAATAAAGCAAAGGGTTGCACGCAATACGAGATGGAACTTCTTTTCAGAGTCTATCCGGGCGCAAATTGCTGAAATCGTGACAGAAAGCCCGATATCCCAACCCGTATACGTACATGGAGATATTACAGCGGAAAATGTGATGGTGGATGATGGAGGTCAATTGTTCATTATCGACTTTGCGGACAGTACGATCGCTCCTGCCGAGTATGAGTACCCGCCAATCCTGTTCTCCTTGTTTGATTTTGATGCTGATCTGATTCAATTGTTTAGGAGAGAGATAGGATGCAGTCGTGAAGTATTTATCGATAAGTTGTTTCTCGCGATATTGCTGCATGAATTCGGATTTGTATTCGTAAAAATGATTTGTGAGAAATATTCGGATCAGGATGCACACGCCTTAACGGATATTTACGAAGTGAAGAGAATGCTGCAGGCGCATTTGCCAATGTGATGGTGTCAACGACAATCAAAGATGTGCATTAAAGATGAGCAATAAACAAAAGAGAGCGCACCGAACCCGTAGGGGAGCCGGATGTGCTCTCTTCTTCGTATATTTAGAAATAGTCAGAGAAGTAAGGGATCTGCCGAATAATGAGCTTCTCCAGCAGGTCGATGGTGGCCTCGTTGGCTTGGAATCGACCGATTTTCGCCAAGTAGGATGGGCGCTTGTATCCCATAAGCATCGTCGTCAAGGTTTGAATATCGAATTCGGCATCCCGCTGATTCCCGCCTTTGGTAAGATGCCCGTTGCCCTGCTTATCTACGGTTAATGTAAATACGCCCTGATTCCATTCCAGCATCGGGTCATGAAGTACGAAGGTGAAACTGCATTCAGCTTCTTGCGGCTGGAACGGATACTGCTCTAGGAACAATCCGATATCCACGATTCGTGCCATATAGTATGGCGCAATAATTTCTTTAATATCGCTGTCCTCGAGCAGGAACGCAAGCGGCTCATCCGTATATATATGTCCCTTCACACGGGTCACCATGGAGAAATGCGCGCTAATAAAGTTCCATAACCCGTTGCGTGCCTCTTGATTGACATACACCATTTCTTTCATATAGAACACTTCTTCAGCGATCCAATAGAGCAAATATCCTGTCGGTTCATGGTTGCTGTCATAATAGACTGCGACCGTCATGTCATCGAGATCCCATCGGAGATATTCTTCCCATGCCAGATCGTTGCGCAGCATAGCGCCGTGTGTCAGCAGGGCGAAGCGATGATAGACTTGCCGTACATCCGGATGCTCAATGGTGACGCGTTCGACATTGCCAGGAACCGTCTTGAGCTTTGGCAGTTGAGTGTCCTTCACATCGAATGAGATTTTATCAGAGATGATTTCCCAGCCTTTGCGACGGTAATACGGGATGGAGTAAGGATATAAATAGGACACGGATTGCTTGCGCTTGCGCATGTTCGTCAGGGCTTGACGCATTAATTTATTCATTAAGCCAAGATTGGCGTATTCTGGGTAGGTTCCGACACCTGTTAGTCCACCCATTTCGTAGATTTGACCGAATATATTCACTTGGAATGGATACACGGCGAGTTGGGATATCAGCTTGTCTCCATCGAACCATCCTAGTACATCGGCCTGCTTCAGTATGGGCAGCTTCGCTTGCGCGATTTCGCGATTCTCCCATCCAAGCGCCTGTAGGTCATGATTGGTCACTTGGAATACATAGCGCAGCAGAGCGTTGAATTGCTCGCCGTGACGAATTTCAACGTCCCTCATTTTCAGTCTCTCTTGCAGCTCTTGGCGGCTCATGAATGAGAACCTCCCTTTCATGGATGAATCACCTTATATTATCTTACACTAATTTCCCATGCTTCAATCATGCGATGGTGTGCTTTTTAGAATGCTGCCGTACGAGCAAAAACGCCACCACAGGATGTGATGGCGCTGCATTCTGCGACATATCGCTTACTTTCGTTCCATAACGGCAAAGTAGTTATTCTCATCGTCAGCAAAGTTGAATACCCTGGCACTAGGCATTGTCACTACCTCACCAACTGTAATGCCTTTGTTCTTGAAATCTTCATACAGTGCATCGAGATTGTCGGAGAATAGCATGATCGAAGGTGTCCCTAGGTTGAGTTCTGGCTGCATTTCGGCAATAAGCTGCTTATTGTGGAGCACGAAGGATGTCTGTGCGCCTTGTGCAGGAGCAATTTCAATCCACTTCATTCCATGCCCGTTGTTATCTTCCGACACGACAATGAATCCGACTTTTTCTGTCCAGAATTGCACCGCTTGGTCTTGATCATTGACATACAGCATAACTTGTCCGATTTGATTGATCATGGATCATTCTCCAATTCTAACGTTTTGTGATTGAATTCTTATCGATCGTACAATTTTTAGGCAATGAATGCAAGCGGAGGTGAGTAAGTGAGCAGCCCATCTATCGAGGGTCGATATATTTGGCTATTCTTTAATGTGATTAGAATCACAAGGCATTTAAACATGTCCAATATAATAGAAGTACGTGGGGATGAAGTCTAAAAAGTCAAAAGGGAAGCCATGAGATAAATGTATACTTTCGTGATAATTGAAGGATTGGCTTTGTGTGGAATGGGGTAAGAAGGAACTACAACGAAAATCCAGGAGAGTGAGAGCTCATGCAGAAAAATCACGTGACCGAGTATCAAGAATATGTAGAGAACAAATTTACGAAACGAATTATTCATAAGGATGAGGAAAATGTGATATTCGTACTGAACTTCAGTCCAGGAGCCGAATTGCCGACACATCGTCATCCGGGCGCAAACGTCAATATTCTAGTTCTGGATGGAAACGGGATCGTGAATAGTGATGGGATGGAGACAGGAGTTGCCGAAGGTGACATCCTTCATATTAGTGGTGACGAGAGCTTCTCTTACCGCAGCGGAACAGATGCCGTTTCCTGTCTATATGTCGTGTTGACGAAAATGCCAAGTGAGCGCTATGCC
>NZ_MAIS01000202.1:0-2119 GCF_001680695.1 Paenibacillus sp. KS1
CAAATCGATCAGAAGCTGGCCGCCAAGCTGGAGAAGGCAGTCAAACAATTTGCAGGCAAAGAAATTAAGCTGAATATGCAGGGCACTTCCCAATCCATAAGCGATCAGGTGCAGGTTAAGTCGGCAGATGGGAAATATAGTGTGAACTTCAAGGAGAAAACAGGAGAAATTACTACGATTAGAGGCTATCAAACCATCGATAAAGTCAGTAAGGAGGATCTGAACGAAGTACTGAAAGTATTAAAAGGGTTATATGCGAAGAAAGACTATACATTTGATAAAGAAGTTCATGTCGATCTGCACGATGTAGAATCAAAGACGCCCTTTAGCATGTATTCGTTAAACGGGAAAGGATTTTCTGCCTTACTTATGAAAAATTATCCGGGGTGGCCGACAAAGATTCATGTTTCAGCCCAAGTCGAAGTTGCCAAGAACGAGCTTGATCCAAAGCTCATGGAAAAGGCAGCCGGGGCAGTAAAAACAGCTTTAGGCCACAATTTTGAGGTGACGAAGGCTTGGGTTGGAGGTACTAATAAAAAAAGTACATGGAAACTTAAAGGTGGCAATATTACGCTGTCCTTGGATGGAACAGGGAAGACCGAATATATTTATGATATTTCGCGAAAACAATTGACGACGAACAAAGAGATTACGGAAAAAGAAGTGAAAGAGATAGTCGCGCCGATTGCAAAGAAGTTATTCAATTTGGACATCCAGGGGCTTGAAGTAAAATGGGACGGTGCTTCCAGAGACTTCATCTTCAATCAAAAGAAAGATACGAAAATGACCGTGGCGCTGGATGCCGATAAAAACGTAGTTTATATGTTTTCCGGGGTAAGAATGCTTCTGGAGGATTTAGAAAGAGATTAACCTTAATAAAAAGGAGAAGATAATATGAATCTAAAAAAAGCAATTTTAGCAACGATGATCGTATCCAGTATGTTCGTTACACTAGCGGGCCCGACCTTTGTAGGAGCCGAAGCAGCAGGAGGAAAGCTGCAAGAACAAACATCGGGCAGCAGTATTCAAGTGGATAAAAAGGTTGCTGCCAATCTGCAAAAGGCCGTGAATCAATTTGCAGGGAAAGAGATAAAGTTGAAGTTCGAGAAGGCCTTTAAACATCCATTTGATCTGGCGACGGTTCCTTCGGCAGACGAATTATACGAAGTAAATTTTAAACCAGGTACAGGGGAACTGATCACAATTAAGGGGATTCAAACACTTGATAAAGTGAGCAAGGATGATCAAAAGGAACTGCTGAACAAGTTGAAAGGGATGTACGCCAAAAAAGCCTATGCATTTCATAAAGAGGTTCAAATCACTCAAAGCTATGACAAAGGAAAGGTTTCACAAACCTTTTATATATTAGAGGGAAAAGACTTCATGATTTCTTGGATGAAATATCCACCTGGGCAATCGAAGAATAAAAATTATATTGGAGCAGCCGTTATTCAAGTAGACAAGAACGAGCTAGAACCGAAATTACTCAAAACGGCAGCGGATGCAGTGAAAACAGCTCTCGATCAGGAATTTGAGGTGAAGAAAGCAGAGCTTGGTTATTATGCTGGCGCCAAAGGTGATATGTGGAAGCTCAAAGGCGATCATATTACTCTGGCGGTCGAAGCAAAAACAGGAAAGACCGAGTATGTATATGACGTTGCGCGAAAACAAGCAGACAAAGCAGTAACAGAAAAAGAAGTAAAAGAAATAGCTGCGCCGATTGCCAAAAAATTGTTCAATATGGACATTCAGGGACTTGAAGTGAAATGGGATAAATCAGCGCGTGATTTCTGTTTTATTCAAAATAAGGAGACAAAAATGTCAGTTGCATTGGATGCTGATAAAAACGTAGTTTATATGTTTGCTGGAGATAGAATGATGCTGGAAAAATGAAGTGGATCGATCAATAACTCTCTTCCGAGGAAGAGAGAAGTCCAAATGGCATAAAAAAAGAGTTATCGAATTGCATGAAGCAATTTGATAACTCTTTTTTGTCGTATACCGATGGCCGGACTCGAACCGGCAAGCCTCTCGGCACCGCATTTTGAGTGCGGCGTGTCTGCCAATTCCACCACATCGGCAAAATGATATGGGGCGATCGAAGGGAATCGAACCCTCG
>NZ_MAIS01000147.1:0-7978 GCF_001680695.1 Paenibacillus sp. KS1
TTGAGGGAGATGTTCCCTGAGGACGATAAATAATCCGATTAGGTGGGGATGCGAGTCAAGAATCCATATGATAGCGATGCAATAACATTCACGATGGCAATTTCGGAGGAGAATCTATGGAATTTAATTCAGGTGGATCAAATTTATTTTGCTACCTATGAGTATACAGATATAAACAAGAAGGTCGAATTAGTTTCTATAAAATATCCATCATAGCCGTTGATGGGAAAGAATACATTTAGAAGTGTTATAATAGACTCATTTGAAATAGTGAATCTAGCCTATTTGGTTGAAGATATTGACGAAGAAATTAGGGCGAAAATGACTTTTGTCCAGAGAGACTATGAAAGCCAAGGAACAAAGCGATTGGAGATCTTGACTATTTAGTTGAGAACTATTGGGGTATGGAAACGACCATATTAATTGGAGGAAGTTCACCAATTAAAAGCCAGATGGCGGTATCTAATGATGCGCCTTTTTTGCATTTATATTAAAACAAAAAAGCAGAAAAATAACTGGATTTCATTCTACTTCTAGATTCGGCACCTTGTGCTCCTTTTCCACTGGATGTATAATCATGGGAAATTAATGGAAATCAACAACCCGAACTAAGAGGTAAGCTATCTAGAGTCTGGTTAATTCACAACGGGGGACTATTTTATGTAGCAATACTATTGAGTTAGAAATTGCTGCTCGACCGTTTCGTTTAGATGTTGTTCAAGAAGAGATTCGGAGGGAAAGAATAATATGAACTACGTAAATATATTTGCTGAAATTGTTTCTATCATGCATCAGGATTATGCAGGGTATGAGGAAAAAAAAGGTTGGGATAATCCTGATTATTTTACAGAAAAAATAGAGCGCCTTGAAACCAGTGAATTAATGACACCGCAACTGTTTGCTGAAATTGTGAATGAATACCTTGTTAGTTTCCAAGATCGTCATATGTATTTTCACTTACATAATTCAGAAAAGGTAGAAGTTAAAACATGTGGTTTTTTTGTAAGGAATTACGAAGACACCTTATACGTAACAGAGGTTTATGAAGAGAACAGATTTGGAAAAGGGGCAAGAATTGTTTCTGTCGACGGACAATCGATTTCTTCGATAAGAAAACAGCAACGTGCAATGCTTAGAGAATCTCATCCGGAGAGAGAGGAATGGGATGAAATCCTAAACAAAGCTAAGTATTTTGAGCTTATTAACGAAAATGAAGATGTAGTTAAACTGGAATTGAATTTATATCGACGAACCCCTAAAAAGTCAACTTACGATATTCGTTCTATTAACGAAGACACTTTATTAGTAACCCTTTCTGATTTTGGAGATACCGATCGTATCGTGAATCTAATTGAAAAGCATAAGGATGACCTGCTTGCAAGTAAAAATGTAATTGTTGATGTCCGGCATAATAGTGGAGGAAATGCTCATGCTGGCAATTCTTTAGTGAGATATTTTTATAAAAAAGGAGAAAAGCCAAGTTCTGAACTGAAAGTACGAGAATTTAATTGTTCTGACCGTAATGTGGAACTATTTTTAAAATCGGCCGAGAACGTTCGAAGCTCAACAGATGATGAAGATACGCTTAAAATGCTAGAGTTTGGTGAAAATCAATTTAAAACCTATCGAAATCAAGGATTTGTTGCTTTTGATTTTTCAGAATTTATAGCTGACAGAGTAAACGAATTTGAAGGGGAAGATAACCCAGAAAATGTAATTATATTATCGGACTATTATTGTGCAAGTGCCGGAGAGGAATTTGTGGGGACTAGTAAAGGATCATCCAAAGTAACAATAGTAGGACGTGCTACTATGGGACTAAATGATTATAGCGACTTAGTTAGTATCAATTGGGACAAACAGTTTACTCTATATTATCCCATATCAAGACTTGAACAGAAAACCGAAGTACACCCAATACACGGAAAAGGAATTCAGCCAGATATCTATATCAAATGGACACCTAAACATATTGAAGAAGATATAGATTTACAGCAAGCCTTGAAATTAATTAATAGAAGATAAGCAATGCACGAATAGATTGTCGAGACTCGGGCCATACCGGTGTCCCAATCTAGTTTGACAAAGTGCTCTATTTGGGGACACCATCATGTGAAATGCCCGAAAAGCCATCATTATTTTGCCCTTCGAGCGATAGATTGCATATATATGATTAGGAGAGGGGGATCAACGTTGTATCTATCTGAGTTAGAAGAAGGAGAGGTATCCAAGGAGCTCGCACATCAGATTTTGTTTCAGGGAATACGAGATGATGACGCTAAGTGCGATTGTATTGTTGTGCCGTCTAGCAGAACGAGCAATAAATATAGAACGCCCGCTGCAGTGGAGTTGTATTTCCAGGGACGTTCGTCTAGATTACTCTTCTTAGGCGGATATAATGGAGAATTTATAGAGTCTGAATCCATGCGATCGTTTGCGATAGAAAGAGGTATTCCGGAGAATGCGATCATCATAGAGACGATTTCAACCAATACGAAGGAGAATGTGATTGAATCCTTAGCTGCATTGGATAAACAAATCGGGCTGAACAATATGAAGCGAATCTTGATCTGCACAGCCTTTTATCACATGCGAAGATGTCATTTAACATTTTTAAGATATGCGCCTTCATGGTTTGAATATAGTTTTCATCCAGTATTAGATCAAACAACTAGGCCAGATAATTGGTGGCAGTATGAAAATGGAACGAAAAGAGTTCAAAAAGAAGTCAATGGATTGATACACTACGCGAAACATGGAGATATTATGGACTTTAATGTATAACGAAAGCTTTGATCCAGGTAGATTGTTTAAGCCAAAGGGGCACGATAGTTGAATATTTTACATTGTTGAGCAGACTACCACAGTCTGCTCATTTTATTAAGCTAATGCGCAGGATAGTTTGAACGATCTTCAACAATTGGCTCGTGGTCTGATAGAGGCTAAAATCAGCTTCGTGGGTCGTTACTTGAGCAAAGAACACATATGTCTTTGAACAGCGGCTATTATTGCACATATAGTCAGCTTAAGAAATTCGTAAGAGTAATGTAAGAAAAAAGAAGATTACGTCCTATAAGATATAGTTATTGAGAGAGCGAGAGAAGAAAAGAGTATGGAGCATATAGTATGAACGATTCGATTGACCAAGGCCTTTCAAGGGCTGGGAGTCGTCTCGAATGCAGTAAAAAGGGATATTTTCCGAATAAATGATTCATTCCTTAAAAATTCAGGGTACCAGCAGAGAGGGGAAACTGAAAGCATGAATGCAAGAAAAAGACTAGTCTCCGCAGCGATTGCGGCTATTATGGCCGTATCCATTCCCATGTCAGTCATGGCACAGGATGGAGCGAAACAAGCAGCACCATGGTATCAAGATGGAGTACAGACGCTCATAACGAAGGGAATCGTTGACAAAGGGGTACAACAAAATCAAGAGATTTCTGTTAAAGATTTTATCCGCTATGCGGTGGTATTGCTTACCTATCAACATGGCATCGATCCGATGAAGGTTGCTTCCGAGAAGGGGTGGTTGAAGGAAGGAGAATTCACTTCCGTTGACGCTCCAATCAAACGCGGTGAGATGGCACGCATGATGGTGCGGGCACTCGGCAAGGAACAGGGAGAAACGAGCTTGGCCGAATATGCAACAAGCGCCAAGGCACTTGGGCTCATTCAAGGGAATGCAGATGGAAGCTTGCACGAAGATCAGCCAGTGACTGTAGCTCAAGCGGCTGTTGTGCTTAAAAATTACAGCAATAAAATGCTAGCAACGTTGGACGACAGAGGTGTGGCACAAATTTCCGTGGAAGACTTCATGCGGAGTCCGGGCAGCTTTGGGTATAAGCTTTCTCCAGATGGCAAGTATCTTTCTTATGCGGGTACTTGGGAGAACCGTTCCAATGTGTTTGTAGAGAAAATCGGAGGGAAAAGCGAGCCTATTCGCGTGACAAGCTCAAAAGATCGCGATATCGCCGGCTTCTTCTGGAAAGGCGATAACATTCTATATCGCAAAGATAAGGGCGGAGATGAGAATTTCCATGTATATTCGTCCACTTTTAATGGCAATAAGGAAGTGGATTTGACGCCTTACGACAAGGTCAGTGTTCAACTCGTGAGCGAATTATCTGGTGTGAAAGACGAAATTCTGATCTCGATGAATAAAGAAGATGCTACCATCTTCGATGTATATAAATTGAATGTAAAGACAGGGGAAACGAAGCTGATCGCCAAAAACCCAGGGAACATTACGGCATGGGTAGCTGATCGCCAAGGCAAGATTCGACTCGCTTCTGAAAGCGACGGAGTTGTAAGTACATTGTTGTACCGCGATACGGAGGAAGAAGCGTTCAAACCGCTGGCTACGTTACATTTTGGAGATACGATAAATCCGCTTGGTTTCTCGGCAGACGGTAAATCGATCTATGCGGTCTCTAATAACGGTCGGGACAAGACGGCGCTCGTCAAGCTGAATGTAAAGGGTAAGGAAGAAGTTCTGTATCAGCATCCTGAAGTTGACGTGACTGGAGCATTTTACGACAAGAATCAAGATAAAATGCTGGCGGCTATCTATGTGACAGATAAAACGCATTTGGAGGTTTTTCGATGATAAATTCGGGGCGTTGCACCGCAAGCTGCAGCAGAAGCTTGGCGTCAGTGAAAGTGAAATCGGGCTAAACGATTATAACGAGGATATGACGAGGCTGATCGTTAGTGTTTCGAATGACAAGACTTACGGGATGTATTATTTGTATGATAACGTATCCGGTGAGTTAACATTCTTAGGTAATATGAGTCCGTGGCTTAAACCAGATCAGATGGCTGATATGTATCCGATCTCTTACAAGAGCAGAGACGGATTAACGATTCACGGCTATTTAACATTACCGAAAAATAAAAATCTCCAAAATCTTCCAATGATCGTCAATCCGCATGGTGGGCCGTGGATACGTGATATGTGGGGCTTCAGCCCGGATGTACAATTGCTCGCAAACCGCGGGTATGCCGTACTTCAAATGAATTTCCGTTCATCCATGGGATATGGGAAGTCCTTTATGGATGCAGGAAATAAACAATGGGGATTGAAAATTCAAGATGATATTACTGACGGTGTGAAGTGGGCGATTCAGCAAGGGATTGCTGATCCGAAACGAGTTGGAATTTATGGCATATCGTTTGGCGGATTCTCAGCCTTGACGGGCATTACGAAAACGCCGGAATTGTATGCTGCTGCTGTTGATCATGTAGGTATAACGAATATGTTCTCGCTCTTGGGAACGGTTCCACCGTATTGGGAGAACATGAGAAATCTCTATAACGAACGTGTCGGCAATGTCGAAAAGGACAAAGAAATGTTGAAGCAAGTTTCGCCGGTGTTCCACGTCGATAAGATCGTAACGCCATTATTCGTGGCTCAAGGGGCGAATGATCCGCGGGTGAAAAAAGCAGATTCCGACCAATTTGTCGAAGCACTCAAAAAACGCGGCACGCAAGTGGAGTATATGGTCAAGGATAATGAAGGACATGGCTTCACCAAAGAAGAGAACTTGATCGATTTCTTCAGTACAATGATCAAGTTTTTGGATAAATACTTGAAGCCGCAGAGCAAATAAGGTATCCATAGGCGAGGAGTATGGCGTCTGACAGTTGGTGTGGAGTGAACTGCAATGTGATTATAAAGGTTTATTATTTTTCCATCTATGTAACATATTTCAGCATATTCACGTCTAGGGGAATAATAAAGATATGCGGAGGAAAACGAGATGAGAAATGTAATGAAAAAGCCACTGATACTACTCATGTTAATCGCCGTCTTCAGCATGGGCATTAGCGGTTCCGCTTTTGCTCATAAAGAGAACAAGCAGAGTAAGGAAGACGGGAAAGAAAGCTTGAACGCGTCAACAGCAGTGACAATGATCGTAAAAGGCTTGGATTTAAACATCGATAATATTAAATTTATCAAGAAACCGGAGGCAACCGACTATTATACGAAGGTTAAAAACAACTCTTCATACGCGGAAGACTTCATCATCGCTCAATATAACGGGCTAGGCATTGCGAAAGACATTAATCCTTCTGCTAAAGTCACAAGGGAGCAATTCGCCAAATGGCTATTTGGGCAAGTAAGCCATAAAGGAAATTATGCATGGATCGAAAATTTCCAAAGCGTTTCGGATGCCGACCAGGTGACAGACGGATACATGGACAGTATTCAGAAGCTGCTCATTGCCAAAATCGTATCCCTAGACAGCAAGCAACGCTTCTATCCTAAGAGCTATATCACCCGCGCAGAAGCTGCCGATATGATCCGCAAAACGTTAACATTCATTAAAAACACAAAACCGGAAACACCTGATACTTCCGATCTCAACCAAGTAAAAATCATTTCGGAAAAAGAAACGGATTCTGTCACACGAGTTACGTTATCCGCCCTAGCTCCTCACTCTGGATATGGACTCGAGATCACGGGCATCCAATTCTCGAAAGGCGTGGCCACTATTCAATATAGAGTCGTGCAGCCTGATCCTGACAAAATGTACATGCAAGTCATCACGGAGTTAAAAGCTGTGACTTATATACCTTCGGACTACAAAGCTGTATTAGGGGTAGTAAAACCCACAGCTCATTTTCAAGGCTAGTATTGTTGAGCAGGCTGCCGAAGCCTGCTCATTTTGCTAAGCTACCGGGTAGGAAAGTTGAATAATACCCCGAATATAGTATGGAGAGTTTAAAAGCGTATCTTTAGGCACTACGAGGGGGGGGTTATTAATGGAAATGAATGAAAAAGCATATCTAAGTATAGAAGAGATTATTTCATTACCAACCTTATCAGGTACAAATATAAGTGAAAATGGCAAAAACGTAGCATTTGTCAAGAAGACAGCTAACTGGAAAGACAATACATATAGGAATCATATATGGATATATGAAAAAGATAAGAAGCAGTGTTACCCATTAACAACTGGGGATATAGATAGTACATACCCATTATGGTCTCCAGATTCTAGAGATATCGCATACCTTAGCCCAGTTGGTGACGGGGATAATAAGAAAAATCAGATCTTTATTAAGTCAATAGATGGTTATAGTGGGGTTCAAATTACGGATGAGAAAGAAGGGGTCAGTACATTCAAATGGGAGCCTACTGGCAAGGGTTTTTATTATGTTGCACAGTCAAAAGAATCAGAGGCGATAAAGAAACGTAAGCAACTATATGGAGATTTTCATCATATAGGTAAGGAATACCAGAATAATTGTTTATATTACATTGAAATAGAAAAAGCGATACAAAATGATAACTATGAACACGAAAATAGCGTTGTTTATCAACTAACTGATGGTAAGGATTTTCATATCCATGAATTTGATATTTCAAATGATGGGAAAAAGGCTGTATTTATGGCTACACCAAGCTCAAATATGGGTGATTATATAAATGGAGATCTATACATACTAGATATTAAAGCTCGAGAGCTACAAAAGATGAATATAGATAAGTTGTTGGGAGGGAGCGTCTGTTTTTCTCCTGATGGCAGCAAAATATGCTACTCGGCAAGCATAAGGGAGAAGGATTACTATAAGACCTATATACAAGACAGTACACTCGAGATATATGATATTAATAATGGAGAGCTAATTCAACCTTTAACAGATTTTGATAGTACGGTTATTCCATTACGGTGGACAGCTAAAGGAATATTAATTAGATGGCAGAATAAAACGAATTATCTTATTGGGTTGTTATCTGAGAATGGCACTGTGGAAATGGCAAGCGAAAAAGTAGATGGCTTTATAATGGACGCTTCTATAACAAGGGATGGCAATCATATATCCTATAATAAGGCTATAACAAATGAAACTTTTGAAATCTATTTAGACGATAAAAAAATAACGAATGAAAATAGCTTTTTCAAAGGAAAGCTTAAAAGTAACAGGGAAATAATCTCATGGAAGCGGATTAACCCCATAAATTTGGACACAT
>NZ_MAIS01000114.1:0-17515 GCF_001680695.1 Paenibacillus sp. KS1
AGCTGTCGAGACTTTCTCGACAGCCTGAGAGGAGCACAAGGCTCCTCCCTACTTATCGAAACATCCTGGATGCATTCCTGTCGAAATGGCAATGCGATTCCAGCAATTGATTGTCGCAATCGCGAGAATCAAACCTGCATACTCCTTCTCATTAAAATGCTCACGCACCTTCTCATATACCGGCTGAGGCACACCTGCATCCGCTATTTCAGTCACATATTCCGTCAATTCCAGAACAGCCTTTTCTTTGTCGGTAAAAACCGGTGCTTCCCTCCACACACTGAGCAGCATGATGCGGTTCGTATGATCACCCATCTTCATCAGATCAGCTGCGTGCATATCGATGCAGAAGGCACAGCCATTGATTTGAGAAGCCCGTATCTTAATGAGTTCAAGCAGCACCGGATCAAGTGTATCGCTAACGAATTTGTCTAGAGCCTGCATGGCTTGATAAGCAGAGGGATTTGCCGTTCGATAATTAAAGCGCAATTTCATTCCATTCACCTCATCTTGGATTTGGTTACATAAGCTAAGACAGATAAGGTGCTCATTTTGTGACACGTCATAATCAATTTTTTCAATTTCCATATGAGGTAAAAAAGTATCACCCCGAATTCCCCCCGCTAGTAAGCAGTTTGTAGTAAAATGGAGAATGGTTTTATTTGCATCTCATCTCGTGATCGGGTGTGAATTGCCGCACACAAACAAATCCATATAGTTCGATCGTGTTCGCACCATTAACTATGATGGATTGAAGGGGTAAGGGAAAAGATGAAAGAATCATTACGCAAGCTGTTCACCAACTACTGGAGCCCTTACGTTGCCATCGGCATCGCAGGCGTACTCAGCGCGCTGTACTTCGGCATTACCAACACGGTATGGGCCGTCACCGGCGAGTTTACGCGTTTTGGAGGACATATCCTGGAGCTGTTCGGGGTCGATATCTCCGATTGGGCTTACTTCAAATTGATACAAATGAAGGGCTCGACGTTCGAGCGCACAGACGGCTGGATCGTCTGGGGCATGTTCATTGGCGCGCTCATCATGATCCTGTTCAGCAACAACTTCAAAATTCGAATGCCGAAGCAGAAGCGCCGCTTGGTACAGGGCTTGATTGGCGGCATTATCGCGGGTGCGGGCGCACGGCTCGCGCTTGGCTGCAACTTGGCTGCCTTTTTCACTGGCGTGCCGCAATTCTCGTTCCATGCTTGGATTTTCATGGTGGCAACGGCCATCGGTACCTATGCAGGGGTGAAAATTGTTAGCACCAAGTGGTGGAAAGGCAAGCCGATCCTGCAAAAAGGGAATGCCGCGCCTACGATTCAACAAACAAGAAAAGTTCAGCCTTATATCGGCGGGCTTGTTGCACTGGCTTATACAGGACTTATCGTGTACTTCTTCCTAGCAGGCAAGACAATGCTCGGCGTTGCCGCCATCTTCGGGGCTGCCTTCGGCATCTTGATCGAAAGAGGACAGATTTGCTTCACCTCCGCTTTCCGCGATCTGTGGATTAGCGGACGCGCAACAATGACCAAGGCTATTATCGGCGGGATGGCAATCAGCTCTGTCCTAACGCTCATCGTTATTCTCGTGAACGGCGTCGATCCAATTACGAAAATGGCAGCACCAAGCACATTCGTCGGGGGCATCCTGTTCGGCATTGGCATCGTCCTTGCAGGCGGCTGCGAGACAGGAATGATGTATCGCCTCATGGAAGGACAAGTGATCTTCCTGCCTGTATTCATCGGCAACATTATTGGCGCTACTGCTCTGGCGTACGCTTGGGATCATCTTGGCGTATTCGACCTGCTCGTGAAGAGTGGCGCGAAGATTAATCTTATTTCTGTGATGGGCCCAGCTTGGGCGCTAATTGTCACACTTGTATTGCTTGCAATCGGTTATGCTGTAGCTAGCTACTGGCAAAAAAATTACCGCTTCGGCGTTGGATTCAAAAAAGGAGATGCAAAATCATGACGATTGATTTCACATTGGATCTTAGAGGAGAACCTTGCCCATATCCCGTTATCTACACGTTAGAGACATTGCAGGATATGGAGAAAGGACAAGTGTTGCAAGTAATTGCGGACTGTCCGGCTGCCTTCAAGAACGTACCGGAAGAAGTGGTGAAGCACGGCTACACACTCGCGCAAGACCCTGTTAAGAATGGACAGGAACTCATCTTCTTTATTCAAAAATAAAAAGGACTGACAAAAGGAGCTGCGCGGCAAGTGTTTGATCTACTTCGCCTAAGCAGCTTCTTTTGATTTTTTATCTTATAGCCATAACACCGAGCACAATGCCTATAAATCCAGGGAGAATCCACAGCGTACCTGATTGATTCATCTGATCGATCGAAGTAGCTTACCTGGGCTGTCATTCCAATTGGCATGCAAATCGTCCCTAAACCAAATAAACCACCCTGTTAACCGCCTTAGCGGAAAACAGAGTGGTTCTATAAGATGCAACAATCTCTATGATTAAGCCTTGGACTGCGTCCACATATTCTCGATTTCCTCCAGCGATTTCCCCTTTGTCTCGGGTACGACGCGCCAACTAAAGAGGACGGTGACCAACGCTAGTATGCCGAATATCCAGAACGTAATGGCTGGCCCTGCGGAACTAAGCAGCGGCGGGAACGACTGGGACACGATATAGTCTGCTACCCACAGCATCATGGATGCAATCGCCGTAGCCTTGCCACGAATATGGTTCGGGAAGATTTCAGACATCACGACCCAAACTACTGGACCAAGCGATATCGCAAAGGCAGCAACGTACACCAGAATACAGATAAGCACCAGCATTCCAGAGGTATGACCTGTATGGAACGCAAACCCGATCACAAGCAAGCATATCGCCATCAGGGATGATCCGACGATCAATAATGCTTTACGGCCGACCTTATCGATCAACCACAATGCCAGTATCGTGAACACGAAGTTAATGAATCCGACCAGAATCGTCTGTATCAGTGCGCCATTCGTTCCAGCACCTGCTTGTTTGAAGATTTCCGGCGCGTAATACATAACCGCATTAATCCCTGTTACCTGCTGAAGTACTGCCAGTACGACACCTACGATGAGCGCCAAGCGAAGACCTGGCTTGAACAAGTCCGTAAGAGATCCCTTCTCCTGCTTGAACGACTCCTTAATGTCCAATACTTCCTTGCGTGCCATCTCGTCGCCGTGAATTTTGCACAGGATTGGCAGAGACTCGGCTGCCCGACCTTGTGTAATCAACCATCTTGGACTCTCTGGTACGAAGAACAGGAGAACCAAGAACAGTACGCCCGGGATAACACCTACACCGAACATCCAGCGCCATGCATTCTCCACGCCCCAAGCGTGATCACCAGCTCCACCGCTGCCCAAGTTAACAAAATAGACGAGGAAAATACCTGTTACAACCGCCAGCTGATTCAATGCAACGAGACGGCCTCGATACTTCGCAGGCGCGATCTCCGCATTATAGAGCGGACAAAGTGTAGACGTAATTCCGATTCCGAGACCACCAACTATACGGGCAACGATATATCCCGAAAATGTCGCTGGAATTGCAGAACCTGCTGTACCGACAATGAACAACAGCGCAGCTGCGATAAGTACCTTTTTTCGGCCGAACTTGTCAGCCAGTATGCCTGTGCTTGCCGCCCCGACGATACATCCTACGATTAAGCTGGATACTGCCCAGCCAACCTGAAATTCGGACAGGCCGAACTTCTCTTTCATGAAACCGATTGCACCAGAGACAACAGCAGTGTCAAATCCGAACAGCAAGCCTCCGAGCGCGGCTACAATCGATACGAGCGTAACATATTTCATATTTATTTGATTGTGTTCGCCTTGTTGCGTACTCATAACCTTATACCCCTTTGAGTAAAATCAATGAAGACTGGAGTTTCATTATAACATTCAGCTTGTCCGATTATGACGATGAAACCCTTCACTTCCTTGCGGATCATCAGCATAATATCGTTCCCTACTCGCACGAATTCCAAACATTGGCCACAAAATAGCACATTCTTGTCTTGGACGACAAAAAAGTCCATGCCGACGTATAGGCATGGACTTAGTTCTCCGTACTGCGATATTCGGTTGGCGTTACGCCCGTTACCTTCTTGAACACACGGCTGAAGTAGTTCGGATCTTTGTAGCCGACCATGTAGCACACTTCCTTCAGGCTGAATTGCCCATCCAAGATGAGTGCCTTCGCTTTATCAATTCGCAGCCGTGTGACATAATCGATGAACGTTTCTCCTGTTTGCTGCTTGAACACTTTGCTGAAATAGTGCGGATTCAAGTGGACATGGTCCGCTACTTCCTCCAAAGACAACTCTTCCTGATATCGCTCTACGATGTATGCAGCAGCACGATCGACTACATTCCATGTCTGCTGTTCACGTTCCTCACGGATACGCTTAATAGCATGCTCCACATATTCGCATTCAGCAGAAGTCCCTGGTTCAACTCGATCATTTGGCAGCCAGGAGGCATTATTTGAGGGCAATTGCAGTTCCTCGAATCGGCATAGACTCCCCCACGAACTTGGATACGTCGAGGCAAACACTGCTTCATAATAGGAACGCCGTATTCCTTCAACGTGCTGCTGAAGCGTCCCAACTCCGACCGTCACTTCTAGGCCACATTGCCTGTGCAAGGCAGAGATGAGCTCTGAGCCGATGCTTGGCACTTCCTCTTGCATCGATCCTCCCTGTACTATCCCCTTGTCCAAAATGAAAATAGCCATATGCTCATGAACAATCGGACTGACGATCCAGCTGTGTCTCTCCTTTATCTGCTCCTTCAATATACTCTTCGCTACGTCGACCGCGAACTGCTTCTCATCTTCGTATGACTGACCTGCTGCAGACTTCATCCCATTCATCGCAACCACTAATGCATAGCCTTGATCGAGCGACAGCTCCAAAATATCAGCAAGCTGCAAGGCGTCTGCCTTATGAACTTGATCCGCCATTAAGGCAAGGGCGAGCTCGGTCTCAGCCATGGGCAGCAGTTGATAGAATTTATCCCGGATGGCAAGCTGCTCGTCACGCTTCCCGCACTCATCCCGAATCTCATCGACCAGACGCTGCAGCACAGCTACAATTTGATCCCGCTTTGCGGGCTTCACCAAGTATTCCTTCACTCCAAGAGAAAGTGCCTGCTGCGCGTAATCGAAATATTCATACGCAGTAACGAGCACCATTTTGACGAGTGGATTGCGTTCCTTAATCTCCTTCAGGGCATCCAATCCCTGTATACCAGGCATTCGGACGTCCATCATGACGATATGAGGACGATGCTCGTCGGACTTTTGAATTGCGATGCGACCATTGTCCGCGTGGATAATTTCGAAAGTATCCGGCATCATTTTCGTAATAATCCACTCCAAGCCCTCCCGCTCCAATGCCTCATCATCCGCAATTAGCAATCGATACATGTTCTCCCTCCTTTCTGATTCATCTTCCGGTTCATATCAATCCTAACTCTCACTATCTAAAAACCGCTCCCGGAGCGCTCGCCATTTCGAAAAAAGCGATAACTCCAATATTCCAAAAAGAATGTCTCCCATTATCAAGGAGTCATTGTTCTGTCATTATCAGATACTTCCCTGTGATTCTCCTTGTCCGGTATTCGAATCAATACGGTTGTGCCCTCTCCGGGCTCGCTCTGAATATCCACCAGATCGGTTCTGCCATAGTACAGTTCTAATCGTCTAAATACATTGTATGTTCCAAGTCCTGTAGATTGTCCCCCTGATCGGGAATCTGCTGGTTCTGCATCCATGCGAAGCAGGGCGCTGCGCATCTCTTCCGTCATGCCGCTGCCATTGTCTGCAATCGAGATTCGCACCTCGCTCGGTACACGTTCAATGGACAAGGTTACAACCGCTCCTGCTTCCATGCCTTCAATGCCATGAACAAATACATTTTCCAAAATCGGCTGCAGGGTAAGCACAGGAACGAGCACGTCCAAGGCTGCTTCATCAATGTGGGTAACAAACTGGATTCGATCACGGAATCTAGCCTGCTGAATCGTGAAATACTCCTTCGCTTGCTCCACTTCATCTCGGAGCGGTACAGGCTGGTCCAGCTTGCGCAGATTATAGCGGAGCAAGTTAGACATCGACACAGTTAAATCGCTAGTTCGTTCCGCACCTTCTAACAAGGCAAGCTTGGCAAGCACATTAAGAGAGTTGAACAGAAAGTGCGGGTTCATTTGATTTTGCAGCGCCTTGAGCTCCAATTCCTTCACGAGCCGATCCTTCTCCAAGTTCGCCTTATCCTTTTCAATCAACTGCAGAAGATCATCCTGCATGCGCCCGAACGCCTCAGACAGCATACGAATTTCACTGCTGCCCTCCACTTGTGGAGGCTTCGTCTGCAAGTTGCCGCGGGAAATTGCTCTCGCTGCATGAACCAGCTTCTTAATTGGCTCGGTAATGCCTAGCGATAGCCAATAGGCAAGCATGATACTTAGCAGCGTATTGATAATAAAAAGTCCGATTCCCCATCGATTCATCGCTTCTGTGTGCGTAAAGATCTGCCGGTAGAAGGGCTGATAATAACGAAGCTCCGCATCAATCAATTGATGCCCTTCTTCTCGGATGAACCCTGCCGTCGCTTCCAGTTCCTCATACAGCGGCACATAACGCAGAGAGCTCGTTTCCCCCCACGCCTCTAGCACGGCTGCTTCCTCTTCGATATACGTGTTCAGCAGATTGCGATAATTACGCACGTCCGCTCCGGCGGATGGAGCATTCGTTTTTTGCTCCGTCAATTGATCTCTCATCAACTTCAGACTATGAGCCTCACGAAGATACTCTTCGCGCGATCGATCGCTTTGATCTAACAAATAGATGTTCAAGGCACGCAGATTGCTGTCAGTTTGGGTTGCAATTTGCCTGTACATCAATACCCGCTCCAGCATGACATTATAGCTTTGCTGTACGGTTCTTCCGCTCTGGAAGACGAAAAAGGAGACGCCATTGCTCAAGACGAGCAGCGCCGGAATGAAAATCAATAGCTTTTTCCGTATATTCATCATTGTTCCAAAACCTTAGTACTTGTATATTGAGTTGCTGCGTACGGCTCGCCCGCAAATATTTGCTGCAGAATGGATACTGCTTCGGCGCCAATCTCCCTTGGCTGCTGCACGAGCGTTGCCACGATGTCTCCGTGAGCAATCGCACGCCTAGTTGCCTCTACATCATCGAAGCCAAATACGTTAATCTTCCCCTTATTCGCAGCTTGCAATCCCTCCACGATCCCTGCGGCATCCCACGCACTAAACCCGATAATCGTTCGTATATCCGGATGCTCGCTCAGCATAAGCTTCGTCTGCTTCGCTGCCTCGATGCGAGAAATATTCGATGAACGCACGTCTACGATCTCATAGCCTGAAGCTTTATCGATGATGGATCTGAATCCCTCCAGCCGCTTCCGTTGATTGTCAGCCTGTTCGCTGCCTAAGATGACGCCTATTTTCCCTTTGTATGCTGAGCCATGAACGACCAATTCACCCATTTGCACACCAGCCGCTCGATTATCTGTTCCGACATAAGCGAACCGTTTGCTGTCCGGTGCATCGGAATCCACCGTTATAACCGGAATGCCTTGATCCATTGCCCTGCCTACGAGTTCATTGTACCGTGGCTCATTGATTCCCTGTGTCAAAATGGCATCCGGCTTGGAGGCAATGGCCTTGGCCAGCAGCCTCATCTGCTCCGACGGGTTGATGCGTATGGGTCCGGTATATTCGATTTCCATCCCCCGCTGTGCAGCTGCTTCCTTCGCCCCCTGCTCCACCGTACGCCAGAAGGGATTATCCAGCTCTTGCGCAATAAGCACTACATGCTTGTTTAATTGCTGCTGTCCTGCGTCTGTACCCGTCTCAAGCTGTCCGACTAGACGCTCGATTGCAAGTGTGGAAGACAAGAATCGAACAATCACATAACCGAATATAGCTGCAAGGACGATCAGGCCTATGATCCACTTTCGCTTTGCCATGATGCCCCCTTGATGTCTGCATTGAAATATAGGCTCTATTATACTGATCTTACTGTGAAAATGAAAATGAGGCTCATCACTACATTACCCGCTGCTTTATTGGCAGCTTCTAGCCGCTCCACTCCCTCCACAATGTAGTCTGTTATTTCACTTTCAGCGTTTATTCAGCTAATGCTCAGTTTGTACTCAGGGTGCTTTAATGGATCATTCATCTATGGTAAGTACCCTAAGTTCAGCGGGCACAACGATTGAATGCCCTACAGAACCGGTAAAGGTGGATAGAGAAGATGAAGAAATGGGTGTATGTGGCAGGGATTCTGCTTGTAGCAGGTGCAGCCACCGCTGTGTATTTGACCCAGCGGCCGGCAGAACAGCCTTCAGCTGCTAATTTGCCAACAAGAACCGTACAAGCAAGTAAGGGGAACATGGAAACAAAGGTATCCGGATCTGGATCCGTTAGCGTGTCGGAGGTGAACAACGTCAAGGCTGGCTATAAAGGTACGATCAGCAAAATCAACTTCAAAGTAGGTGATCAAGTTAAAAAAGGCCAGACGCTTGTAGCATTCAAGAAGATAGACAACTCAGAGCGAATCAAGCAAACGGAGTTGTCGCTTAAAAAGCAGCAACTGCAAATGCAGCAGCTTCAGAAGCAGTACAAGGAGGCACCTGAGGAGAACCGGGAGTCCATTCAGGTGAACATGGAATCCCTCGACTTAGAAATCGCGCAAAATGAATCTACTCTCGCCAGCCTCCAGGCCGAAGAAGCAGAGAATCACGATGTAGTTGCTCCAGCTGCAGGGACAATTAAGGAGAGCCAGATTGAAACAGGCAATGATGTGAATGAAAATACCGTAGTCGCGGTCATCGCCGACTATACCAAACTTGAATTTGTCATGGCAGCTGACGAACTCGATATTCCATCTATTAAATCAGGACAGGAAGCACAAGTTACGCTCAACGCTTTCCCGAACCAACATTTTTCTGGGAAAATAACCTCCATAGGAAAAGAGGGAAAAAGCAACAATGGTGTCGCTACTTATGAGGTCGGCATCAGCTTAACCAAGCCGGATGGCGTCCTCGCTGGCATGTCCGGTCAAGCGGAAGTCGTCACCCAGTCTAAGAAGGATGTCGTGCTCGTTCCCGTCGAGGCTGTTATCTCGATGGGCAGCAAACATTTTGTACGTGTGCCTAGCGATGCTGAGAGTCCCCCAACCACGACGAACGATGGCAAGGATACTACTCGCGGACAAGACAACGCCGAAGGCGCAGATAAGCAAGATAGCAAGGCGATCAATCAGCGGAATGCAGGCAATGGGAATGGTGACGGCGGTTGGTTCAGAGCCAATCGCAGTGAATCAGGCACTCCATCTGGCGAGCCGACAAGCCGAAATGACGAATCTGGCCAAGGGAATACAAGAAACAATGGACGTGTGAGTATGGGACAAGCAATGGGCGGCACACTTAAGGAAGTCGTCGTTGGGATTAGCAACGACACTTATGCCGAGATCACATCCGGGCTTCAAGCTGGTGATGCTGTCCTGATTGCCACCCCACAAGGCAAGGTAGGCAGCGGTAGCAGTACCACCGAGCAAAGACAGCGCAAGAATGGAATGGGCTTTGGCGGAGGTGGGTTCCCTGGGGGAGCGAGCTTCCAGGGTGGCTCGATGGGAAGCAGAGGCGGTCGCCAATGAAGCAGCTTGCCAATACTGCCAATGTCATGGCAAACATGTCTAATAATCAAAGCATCATCTCCATTTGTAACGTTAAGAAGTCGTATCGGATGGGATCGGAAGAGGTCAATATTCTCCAAGGCGTCAATCTCGATATTCAGCATGGAGATTTTGTAGCTATTATCGGCCCTTCTGGTTCAGGGAAGTCGACGTTGATGAACGTCATTGGCTGTCTGGATACGCCAAGTGAAGGAAGTTATATGCTGGATGGAGTAGAAGTAAGCCGCCTGAGCGACAACAAGCTTGCAGACATTCGCAATCGCAAAATCGGATTTATCTTTCAAAGCTTTCACCTGCTCCCTAAGCTGACCGCCATTGAAAATGTAGAACTGCCGCTTATCTACCGCGGGCTAGGCACTAGAGAGAGACGAGAGGCAGCACTGCAAGCACTGCAGCAGGTTGGCTTGGAGGACAGGATCAGTCATCGGCCAAGCGAACTGTCCGGCGGGCAGCAGCAGCGAGTAGCCATCGCTCGCGCATTGGCCGCACACCCTCCCATCCTGCTTGCAGATGAACCAACTGGAGCATTGGATACGAAGACGGGACACGAAGTGCTCGAACTGATCGATAAGCTCAATCAAGAAGGACATACGATCGTGCTCATCACTCACGACATGGAGATCGCTGCTCGTGCGAAGAGGGTTGTCTTCATGAATGACGGCATCCTGACGGAGGAGAGGGGGAATGGGCGTGAAACTGTCGCAAGGATTCAAAATGTCGTGGCACAGTATACGATCCAATAAGCTGCGTACTTTCCTATCTATGCTGGGGATATTAATCGGCGTAGCTACCGTTATTTCCTTGATGGCGATGGGTCAAGGTTCTTCCAATGCAGTCGAGCAGTCCCTGCAAAGCCTGGGAACGAATCAGTTGTCCGTGAACATTATGGGTCGAGGCAGCCAAACGACATTAACTTTGGAGGATGCCATTCATCTCGCAGATGATATACCGGATATCGAGGGCTTGGCTCCTATCGTATCTGGGAGTGCGACCGTCAAAAACGGGACGACCGAATCTGCATCTGTGACTGTAGAAGGCATTACGCCGGAATATGAGCAGGTGAAGGACTTCAAAAATCAGAGCGGACGCTATATCGTGCCGCTTGACGTCACAGGCTATTCCCGAGTGGCCCTGCTTGGCGTAGATACGGCAGCTGAATTATTCAAGGGAGCAGATCCCATCGGGCAAACGATACTGCTCGATGGCGCTCGATTCAAAGTCGTGGGCGTGCTGGAGTCCAAGGGAAGCTCGCTCGGAGGATCGAATGACGAGAAGGTTCTCGTCCCTATTACAACGGCGCAGCGCCTATTCCAATCCGCTGGCGTACGATCCATTGGCATTAAAGTCGCAGACGAAGATCAAATGAGTACCGTCGCAGACGAGCTGGAGACGAAGCTGACGAAGCTGTTCCGCGGCAATACGAACAGCTTCAATATTTTCAACCAGCAGGATGTTAAGGAGACGATGAGCTCAATCACGAAGACGCTGTCTACAATGATGGCAGGTGTCGCCTGCATATCCCTCATTATCGGGGGAATTGGAATTATGAATATTATGCTGGTATCAGTCACGGAGCGTACACGGGAAATCGGCATTCGCAAATCGCTCGGCGCCAAGAAGCGAGATATACTGCTGCAATTTCTAATTGAATCCGTCGTTCTCAGCGGACTGGGCGGATTGACTGGTATTGGGCTCGCCTATGGCGCCTGTTCTGCCATGACCCATTTCTTGTCCGTTGCTACCGCCATCCAAGTCGATATCGTCATCTACGCATTTGCTTTCTCCGCTATCATCGGCATCGTGTTCGGCATATTTCCTGCCAACAAAGCAGCCTCCTTGAAGCCTGTAGAAGCTTTGAGGCATGATTGATGCTGGATGATGAGCAGCATCACATACATCCCAATCAACAAAAAAGACAGCCTGATTCCCCTAAGGAATACGGGCTGTCTCTATTTCAAGGTTGTGAAGTAGGCAAGATAGAAATGCTGCTACGGTCTCGCCCAGACAACGTGCAACATATCGAGCCAGTAACTCTCTTCCCGTTCAATCTTGATGTCCGCGCCGCGAATCATATCCATGATGCTCCGTGTATGATGGCAGCCCGTAAAGC
Source organism: Paenibacillus sp. KS1 (assembly GCF_001680695.1). Classification (NCBI taxonomy): domain Bacteria; kingdom Bacillati; phylum Bacillota; class Bacilli; order Caryophanales; family Paenibacillaceae; genus Paenibacillus; species Paenibacillus sp. KS1. The sequence goes on from NZ_MAIS01000114.1 coordinate 11,849, forward strand.
GATATAGCAATGGATTGAGCGTCTTCTGCACCGCTGATACAGCCGCCTTCGAGCTGATCCCGTGCTCCATCAGCAGCAGCTTGCCGTCAGGCTTGCACCAGCGGCGCATGTTGCGCAGCACCATCATCGGATTCTGGTAGCTGCACATGGATAGCGTGGAGATAACCGTATCGAAAGATTGCTCAGGGAAATTCAATTCTTCCGTATCCGAGCATATGAAATTGACATTCAACCGGTAATGTTCCGCCGCCTTCCTCGCGTTATCCAGCATCCCCTCACTGAAGTCGGTAGCGGTAATACTCACACCTGAAGGGTAGTATGGGAAGTTGGCTCCTGCTCCAACTGCAATTTCAAGCACGTCCCCTGCTGCGCTGCTGATTAGTTTCTCTCTCCATTTTCGCTGCTTCGGATCTTCGCGGCGCTTATCGTATTGAGCAGCTTGCTTATCAAAGATACGAACTAATTTTGTCTTCTCCAACTGATTGCCCCTCCGTTGCTCCGTATCGCTTGCGAACATGCTTGTCCGCCAAGCGAGGTCGATGTCGTGTAGAAGACAATACGAGGAACACCTTCAGTCGTTTCACTATTTTTCCATTACGCATCGGCGTGATGACGCCTCTTCACAATGTCCATTTGATAGAGTCGCAGTTCGCTTCCGATGGGCATCCGACTTGCTCTGCCGCTTGTTCCATAGCATCTGCTTATCCGCAATATCCACCAGTTCATCCAGACTCATACCTTGACTTGGGAATGTTGAGCAGCCTATGGAGATAGACAACGGTGTCTGTTGGCAACTCGTCGGAAGCTGAATGTGGGATAGCAAGGTATGCTGAACATTATGAACTTCCTTATCATCCGCACAAGGAACCATAATAACGAACTCATCTCCGCCCCAGCGCGCAACCCGCTTGCCGCGAATTTTCATTTGCAGCAGCTGACTGCTTACCTTCTTCAGCATCGTGTCACCGACATGATGACCATAACTATCGTTAATCGTCTTAAAGTTATCGATGTCGATGAAATAGACAGCCACTTTGTGATTGGCTTTGATTGATTTCTTGGACATTGCGCGGAACAGGCGCAATGCTGCTGGGCGGGTGTGCGTCCTCGTTAACGGATCCGTATCACGTTCGTATCGTAATTGATCGATGTACTTGCCAACTTGCCACGAGAATAACAGGGCCAAAGCAGACATAACCACGACCAAGATATGATTTAGACCATTTAGCGACAAATACATATGCAGCGGCAAAGCCGCTAGCACAGTCATTGCTGTCAACAACACTCTGCCTTTTCGTTTCTCCATACTCCACCTCGGAATCTCATTAGCCAACATTATATTCCAGCTTACTGAACATTTACTGAACAATCTTCAAGAGAGGGCCAATCGAAAGGCACACTCGCCTGTGTCCACTCCTATTTCTTCGAATACACTGACGATAGACATTCTTTGAGTGAGATGTATAAGGACAGGGGGACATCATAGAAGTGGCTCGTCGATTATCTAAGTTTCAATTTCATACGATTACGAGGCAATATGGGTTGCATCTAAGGAGAGTTAAATCATATCGTTCCCTGTATAAATCCACGGCAGCATACCGAGCGTCTACAGAGGAAGGGATATTCGCCATTAAACCCTTTTATAAATCCAAGGTGATAACCAAGCTGACGACGAAGCAGCAAATTATCAGAATTTCGGCTTACGTGAAGATGCTTCAGGAACAGAGCTATCCTCATCTCCCCCGTTGGCTGTCCACATTGTCCGGGAGAATGTGGGTTAGCCGCCGTGGCAGGCCGTACTACATGATGGAATGGGTAGAGGGGAATCGACCACAGCATGCTCAGGACTTCGAGCAGTTGGGCAGAGCCTTAGCTGTACTTCATACTTGCTGCCAAGGAATTCTCCCTCCAACACCTCTCGTTACGCATAAGGTAATACAGCATCTATTCCAGCAAGACGCTGCATATCGCCGCCAGCTTCCGGCACTGCGCAGAAGCAGAAGCAGGGCATCATGGTTCAAGACATACGGCACGCAATGTACAGAGCTTGCTGCTGAAGCGCAAAGCATCATCAACAACATGGAAGTACAACAGCTCCTAAATGAGGAAACCTATCATCCCACATTAATTCATGGTGATATCACTTCGCCGAATGTTATTATGAGCCCGAACGGACTTTATTTCATCGACTGGGATCAAGTAAGAATCGATTCTGCTTATTATGAGATTACGAAAACATTGTTCAACACTACTCATTTCAACCTTGCCCACATTGAGGCCCTATTGCAGGGATATGGGCAAGTGAAGCCCTGGACACCACCTGAACGATTGTTACTGAGCGCCCTATACCGTTTCCCGCTTGAAGCATGGATCGCAGCAAGGACATTATCGGCAAGCCGTTCAATCCTTCTGCAGCGCATATTAACGCGCACCTGGAACGAGCGGATGGCTGCCATTCAATGGATAGATGAATGGGCTAGAAGCACTGACAACGGGGAACAGGATGGAGAATAATAAAAAATCCATCCACCTAATTACGGTGGATGGATTTGATCCATGGCCGGATGCCCCTAAGGCTTTCTGATCCCTTTATACATCGTACTCCATCTGCTTTCTTGCTTGCGTAATGAATTCCAGCGGTGTGGTTACCGTCTCAGGGGAATATTCCAAAGCACCCACGGTAAGATTCAGCTCGATCTTGTACTTGCCAGCCAATTCTACGTCGTTGAAGGAGGCAACTTTCTCCTTCAACCGCTCGATGACCACATTGGCGCCGTCACGGTCAGTGAACAACAGCAGGCCCCATGTCGGATTATCCGTATTCAGCATGTATAGCGAGTCATTCATACGTATGCTTGTCTCACTAAGCTTGGACACACCATAGATCATTTCCGACATTTGCTCTTCGCTAACCATTCGCTTCAGCTCGTCCCAATATCTCACTTGCACGACAAGCAGCGTCAGCGGAATATGATAACGCGTAGATAGAGCCATAAATACCTTGGCATCTTTTTGGAACGAGCGGCTATTTTTCAAGTCCGTGCTTTCGTCCATCGTCGCCAGAGATGTATTTATCCGTTTTAGCTGTTCGTTCTCCGTCTGCAATCTTCGATTGCCGAGTGTGAGCATGGCACTAACTACGGTAAAGGCTGGCGTCATGATAAGCCAAAAATAATTATGAGCCCCAACGACCCCACCTTCCACGACAGTCTGATACAACGTAAACGTCCCGTATCCGAACAGGAACACAATATTCAGAACTAACCCCGTCGTCAAACTCGTAAAGTACGTAACGATCGCGATAAGAAAGGCCACATTCAACAAAATCATGTTCATGATGTAGCGAGTCGGCTCACCCACCGTAAACGCAATGCATACAAAACTCAGCAAAAACCATAGCAAGAAGGCGCCGTCCGACAGAAGACTACTTTGATTCCGTTTCATCGCCAGCCCCCCGTTTCTTGCGGTATTTGCGAATCATGAAAATGAGGGATACGAGCACGAGCAAGCCGATAAGCATTGCGGCCACCATGAAGCCCAGAACGTCCCCACGCTGCAGAACCTGTTCCACAATCGAGGAAGATTGCTGTTCCGCCTGCTTCTTGAAGCGGAAGGCGTGGATGTCGCCGTCCTTGTTCGTGGCTACGCCATCTCCATATATTCTCCACTTCGCATTATCACTGGCGAGCAGTTTGGAGGCCAAATAATCATATTCGGTGCTCGGTCCACTGATAGCAAGCAAGCCTCGGCCTGCTTCAAACGGAGATTCAATGAGCTGAAGCGTACCTAAACGCTTGCCGTAATCCGCGTCCACGCTCATCTTTTCATTGGAGGCAAACCCTTCTCCGTTTGCCCCATATTTGAAATACAATTTATCATTATTATCCCGAATGACTTTATTATTGTTATAGCTGCCAATTGCGATAACGTTATGGGCCTTCAAGTCAGAAGCAGCTGCGCTATCCTCAAAGAACCGGACTTCGCCCGTATTGCCCTCCGCATATTGGCCAAGAAGATTGAACACATTCGCCAGCGACTGATACGTATACATATCTGGATTTTTCGGCATCACTACCGCAACTTGATTGAAGCTGCCGTCACGAAGGAATGGGTTCGGATAGCTGTCGAACAGCAGCTCTGTCTTATCCTTCGTTTTCAGTTGTAGTACCGAATCCTTCGTAATGAATGCCCAGGGCATCTCATCCTGCGGCTCCATGCACACAACATTCCTAAGCTCCAAATCAAATGCAACCGTGACTGTAAAGTTACCCGTTACATCTAAATTTTTCGGAATCGGCAGGGTTAATGTATCTTTGTTGGCTAAATCCATATTCAGCTTCTTGCTGCCGATTGGCGTGTTGTTAATGAGCACCGTAACCATGGAGCGATCAAAATCAAGATTGGTCGCATACCGCATGTCCAGGTGGATTTTGCTCGCCTCGGCAATCGTGCGGTTGGCCGGAAGCGATATGAAGTATGATTTCTCTTGATGCATCCAGCCTTTCAGCTTATCGCCATTGTCCGTAAGCTTCATGTCCCTGCTAATGGTGACTTCAGGCGTTGCAACATCCGTATCGCCCGATACCATTTTCGTATCCCCGTCCAACTGCTTGACCAGCTCTTGATTCGCCAGCAATCGTCCTGCCTTCACCAGCATGGCAGGATCCTGAGAAGTAACGACAAGAGTAGGCTGTGTACCCGTTCGAATCACGCGGATCACCGCAGCTTGCGCGACATCTACATTGCCCAGCTCACTCTTCCAAGCCGCCGGCAGTTGATCGTACAATGCCACAGCCACAACTGCTGTTTTCCCCTTCAAGGCATCAGCATCGAATGCATACATCGGAATTTGTTTTTGCTTCAGTCTATTTTGCTTCGCGAAACCTGATAATGCATATACGGCAGCCTCCAGTTCAGCTGGCTTGCTATTCTTCGGGATCGCTATCGCGTTACGTTCATCACTAACCGTATCCATGCCTATAAAATGACGGTTAAAATCGCGAATGCTCGGCTTAATCGCCTCACTCGTATATCGAATGGAGGCGCCTGATGTCGCAAACAGCTGCAGCCAGTTGTCACGTTTCTCCGACGGCATACAAATTTGATTTGCGTCAGTAGTGACAATATACCCTTCGATCGTCAGCGTGTTGTTTCCTTTCACCAGCAGTTCCTTCGGGACGGATACCGTAAGCCGCCGTTTCGGATCATCGCTGACGTCAGGACGGAAGGAATGAAACTTTTTCCCGTTTAATGACAGCGTCACGCTTGACCGTTCTCTTTTCGTCAAGGGCGACGCCTTATAATCCACATGAATCTTAACTTCATCAACCTTCCAATACTCCTCAGTCTGGAAGTTGAACTGTCTGGAGGACATAATCCCGGACAAGGAAGTGTCCGCACTTGAAAATGTCTCTTCATACGTACTCAGCTGAGCAGAGCCCAATGCGGGAGCCACAGCTGCCGAGGCCTGTCCAAGCTGACCGAATAACAAGGACAAGCAAGTCATGCCGACTACGATCCACCGTTTATTCACAAGCTTCTCTCCTGTCTTTTCTTCATAAAATGAGTATTCCGTAATCGAACAAGTTCCTATATAAATGCCTGATCAAATGGTCGAAATACTGCGTGATCAAAATGGTCGATTTTCAGCACCGAGAAGGTTGCTTG
>NZ_MAIS01000231.1:0-1300 GCF_001680695.1 Paenibacillus sp. KS1
TTCAATTCCTCATAGGTACATTCAAAACCCCAAAAAGTGCTGCTGTTCCGCTAATCTTACTAAATGTTCCTGCTTCATACAAGTTTAAAGGGGTAATTAGACAAACACAGTAAATCGAAGATTTTCACATTCAATCTGCGATTCTCACTTATTATCTCCATATTCCAATTTGTCGTCGATCCCCCGGAATTTTTACGCTATTGGAGGTCGACGACAAAATTTCACAGTCGCAATTCCAGTCACTGTTACTTTTCATTATTAGATCAATTCTCACTTTTCCGGTACATATTCAATCAAGTCAGAAAGCTTGCAGTTAAATGTATCGCATAGCTTTATTAAAGTTTCCATCTTTGTAGTTTCAATATTCGTTTCACGATACAACTTATTAATCGAATTTCTGCTGAGTCCTGATCGATTCATTAATTCGGTAATATCATCGATCCGATGTTCTGCCATTAAAGTCCTGATATTACACTTTATCATGTATGTCCCCTCCTATAGCTTTAATATTAGCCCGCACGTTTAAGTTATACAATAAATCAGCTACAAATTAACCTTGTAAAGATAATAATTAACTTTACACTAACTCTATAGTGTCATATAATAACTCTATAAGGTTAATAAAGAGGAGGATATAATCTTTTATGTTAGATTCTCTTGAAGTGTTGGTAGAACCACTAATACGAAATCGATTGGAAGCATTGTACGGTGATCTTTTAAAAAGCAATGCCTACTACATAAAGCTTTCTACTGAACGTGACAAATATATTCAACAACTGCAAGACTCAATTTCTGCAGATCTTCAACATACTATGTTTCTTCTTCAAGACGTACAGTTATCCCTTCAGAATATTTCTGAACCTACGGTTTACTTGAGAGGATTTAAAGATGCTTTATATTTGAGAAACGAAATTCACTAAAAAAGAGCCCAATTGGCTCTTTTTTTATTTTCTGTATTCAATTTTCCGTAACTTTTGAAGCTCTGTTTGTCTTATTCATCTTCGCCGGATCTTCAACAGACATCGATCTTTAAACCGTCGCTTCGGGCACGATCTATCCCCCCAGTTAGGCAATCAAGCAATTAATACACCTATTTGTAGGGATAAATTAGAGATCTCTGAATAAATGCAAACAGAGAGAATTCAGAAGAAAATACAAACTATACATTCAATACAAGACATGTGTAGTTGTAGATGAGTTAGGACATCACCAATTTCAATTCCTTATAGGTACATTCAAAACCAAGTTCATGTTACAGTGTGGGGCAATGGTTACGCGTTTCAATTCCTCATAGGTACGT
>NZ_MAIS01000288.1:0-589 GCF_001680695.1 Paenibacillus sp. KS1
AAACTACAGCTATACCTATGATAACAACCGAAATATCACGGCTAAAAACGATAATGAGGCAGGTTATCAATTTAGCTACGATAAGCTGAATCGAATCAAGACATCAAGCCAATTTAATGAGGCATATACGTACGATCAACGGGATAACCGCAGCACCTTACAAAGCGATCAGGTACCGGATATCAAGGGAGCTAACTACACCTACGATAGCCGTAACCGCTTAGTCAAAGTAACAACAGAAGACGGTAAGACCGTTAGCTACCGCTATAATGGGGACAGCCTGATGGTAGAACGAACCGAAGGTGGCGTAACGACCCGTTACTACTATGATGACAGAGCGAAGATTGTAGCGGAAGGTAAGGTAGAGGGGAGCGGTAGTGTTACAATTACTGCGGCGTATGTCCATGACTCGAACGGCAAGCTGCTGGCACGTCAAGTTCCGGGACAGAGTATGCAATATTACGTATCCAATGGGCACGGAGATATTATCGAAATCCGAGATGCACAAGGAAACGTACTGAACCGATATACGTACGATATCTGGGGCAATCCATTGGTTCAAGAGGAACAGGTTCCGAACATTTTCCGT